>NZ_JBHYKG010000408.1:0-6504 GCF_042741245.1 Kitasatospora sp. NPDC058965 | reverse complement strand
GGCCCCGCACCCGCGGGGCCGGCGGCGCGGCCGGAAGCACCACGCGGGCTCCCCGGGGTGATGCTTTCCCGATGGAGTTCACGGATCCGCCACCTGACGGCCGCTCAGACCGTACGCTGGGTCGGGTATCGGTGGGACCGGAGCAGGGGGGACACCGGGATGGGGCGGATCCGCGTGCTGGTGGTGGACGACCACCGGATCTTCGCCGAGGCGCTCGCCACGGCGCTCTCCGCCGAGCCCGAGATCGAGGTGGGCGCCGCCGGCAGTGCCGCCGCGGCCGAGCACGCGCTGGAGCGGGCCGCCGCCGAGGGCCGTCCGTTCGACATCCTGCTGGTGGACGCCGACCTCGGCAGCACCACCACCGCCGTCGCGCCGCCGCGCCGCCCCCGGGCGCCCGGCGAGCCGGAGCCGGGCAGCGGCCCCCGCCGCGTCGCCCCCGGGGTGGTCCCGGCCCCCCGCCGGGCCGGCAGCGTGCTGGCCGCCGGCGCGGTGGTGGCCGCCGTCCGCCCGACCGCGCTGACCGCCGATCAGCACCCGCCGACCGCGCCGCGCCGCCCGGTGGACGGCATCACGCTGCTCGGCCGCTCCTGCCACGCCTACCCCCAGCTGCGCGCGGTGGTGCTGGCCGCCGAGGAGGACCCGCGCCGGGCCGTGCGCGCGCTGCACGCGGGCGCCTGCGGCTGGGTGGCCAAGGAGAGCTCGCTGACCCGGCTGCTGACCGTGCTGCGCGGGGTGCTGCGCGGCGAGACCCACCTGCCGCCGACCCTGCTCACCGGCGTGGTCCGGGAGCTCACCACGGCCCGCCGGGACCGCACCGAGAGCGAGCGCCTGGTGGAGTCGCTGACCCCCCGGGAGAAGCAGGTGCTGCGCTGCATGGTGGCGGGCCTGGGGCGGCAGGCGGTGGCCGAGCGGCTCTACCTCTCCCCGCACACCGTCCGCACCCACATGCAGAACGTGCTGGGCAAGCTCGGCGTGCACTCCACCCTGGCCGCCGTCGCGCTGGCCCGCCGCGCGGGCGTGGGTCCGGTGGAGGCCGGCACCGCCCAGTAGCGGCTACCCGGGGATGTTGTCGAACGGCGCGACCAGCTGCCGCAGCAGCGCCGCCAGCTCCGCCTGCTGCCCGCCGGACAGCTCGGCGAGCAGTTCGCGCTCGTGCGCCAGCAGACCGGCCAACGCCTCGTCCGCCTTGAGCTGACCGGCCTCGGTGAGCCGGACCAGCACCCCGCGCCGGTCGTCCGGGTCGGGCAGCCGCTGCACCAGGTCCTTGCCGGCCAGGCGGTCGATCCGGTTGGTCATGGTGCCGGAGGTGACCAGGGTCTGGGTGAGCAGCTGGCCGGGGGAGAGCTGGTAGGGTCGGCCGGCCCGGCGAAGGGCCGTCAGCACGTCGAACTCCCAGGGCTCCAGGCCGTGCTCGGCGAACGCCGTGCGGCGGGCCCGGTCCAGGTGGCGGGCGAGCCGGCTGACCCGGCTGAGCACCTGGAGCGGTTGCACGTCGAGGTCGGGGCGCTCGCGGCGCCACGCTGCGACCAGCCGGTCGACCTCGTCCTCCATGTGGATCAGTGTATCGGTGGTTCTGTCGATATGAAGCCTCTTGACATCGAGAAAACAATCGCTCAACACCACGCGACCCGCCGGAACCACCACGACGGGGCGTCAGCTCTTCCGGTCGCCCACCAGCTTCGGGTGCCGCTCCATGCCCTCCAGGCCGTGCCAGGCCAGGTTCACCAGGTGCGCCGCGACCTCGGACTTCTGCGGCTTGCGCACCTCCAGCCACCACTGGCCGGTCAGCGCGACCATGCCGACCAGCATCTGCGAGTACATCGGGGCCAGCCGCGGGTCGAAGCCGCGGGCCTTGAACTCCAGGCCCAGGATGTCCTCGACCTGGGTGGCGATGTCGCTGATCAGTGAGGCGAAGGACCCGGTGGACTGGGCCACCGGGGAGTCCCGCACCAGGATCTTGAAACCGTCGGTGGAGGTGTCGATGTAGTCCATCAGGGCGAACGCCGCCTGCTCCAGCAGCTCGCGCGAGTGCCCTCCGGTGAGCGCGCCGGTGACCATGTCGAGCAGCAGCTGCATCTCGCGGTCGACCACCACCGCGTACAGCCCCTCCTTGCCCCCGAAGTGCTCGTAGACGACCGGCTTGGAGACCCCGGCCCGCTCGGCGATCTCCTCGACCGAGGTGCCGTCGTAGCCGCGCTCGGCGAAGACCGAGCGGCCGATGTCCAGCAGCTGCTCGCGGCGCTGCTTGCCCGTCATCCGCACCCGACCGCCGCGGCCGCGGGACTGCCCCGCGCCCTGGCCGGCGGCCGCGGCGGTCGGACGATGGCCGGCGTTGTCTCCGTTGCTCCCGTTCACCCCTCCATCATGCTGTAGGCGAGGGGTCATGCCGCGCGCCGGGCGGCGATGCGCCCCGCGTCGGGCCAGCGCACGTCCCGTGCCCAGCCGGCCTGCTCGAACCAGCGGATCAGCCGGGCCGAGGAGTCCACCTGGCCGCGCAGCACCCCGTGCCGGGCCGCGGTCGGGTCGGCGTGGTGCAGGTTGTGCCAGGACTCGCCGCAGGAGAGCACGGCCAGCCACCAGACGTTGCCGGACCGGTCGCGGGACTTGAACGGCCGCTCGCCCACCGCGTGGCAGATCGAGTTGATCGACCAGGTCACGTGGTGCAGCAGCGCCACCCGGACCAGCGAGCCCCAGAAGAAGGCGGTCAGCGCACCCTGCCAGGACCAGCTGAGCAGCCCGCCCAGCAGCGGCGGGATCAGCATGGACAGCGCGGTCCAGAGCCAGAACAGCCGCGAGATGGTCCGGATGTCACGGTCCTTCACCAGGTCCGGGGCGTAGACGTGCTGCGGGGTCTGCTCGCCGTCGAAGAGCCAGCCCATGTGCGCCCACCACAGGCCCTTGAGCAGCGCCGGCACGGTCTCGCCGTAGCGCCAGGGCGAGTGCGGGTCGCCGTCCCGGTCGGAGAACTTGTGGTGCTTGCGGTGGTCGGCCACCCAGCGCACCACCGGGCCCTCGACGGCCAGGCTGCCGGCCACCGCCATCGCGATCTTCAGCACCCGGCCGGTCTTGAAGGCCCGGTGGGTGAAGTGCCGGTGGTAGCCGACCGTGATGCCGTGGCAGGTGAGGAAGTACATCGCGGTGGCGATCAGCAGGTCGCGCCAGCCCAGGCCCCAGCCCCAGGCGACCGGCACGGCAGCCACCAGGGCGGCGAACGGCACGGCGATGAACAGGGCGAGGGCGATCCGCTCGGCCATCCCCTGCTTCTCGCCGCCGAGGGTGGCGGAGACGAGGGTGTTGGGGTGGGGGGCGGCGGGCTCCGCGGAGACGGGGCGGACGCCGGTCGGCGCCTCGTCGGCCTGAATGGTCATGGGGGCGTCCCTTGGGAGGCGCAGCAGGCGACCGGCCGGTCGGCCGGACCTACGACTGCGTAACTTACGGCATCGTAGGTTGCACCGGGGCCCCAGGGAAGCAGGGCACACCCCAGTTGAACGGATCGTCGGCCCCGCGACGCCGGGGCGCCGCCCGGGCGTCACTCTGGGGATCGACGGCGATACCCACGTGGCGGACGGGTCCGGTAAGGTCTGATCAGCTATCCGCCGTGGGGTAATCGGCAGCCCGCAGGCCTTTGAAGCCTTGCAGTGTTGGTTCGAATCCAACCGGCGGAGCAGGTGCGGGCGGCCGGGGCGAGGTGCCCCGGCCGGTCCTCGCCGAATGCGGCCGCCGGTAGCGGCGCGGTTATTCTCGGGTCTGGTCCACGGTGCGGCGGGCGAGCCGCGCGGACCCACCCGCCCCCGGTCCCGAGTCAAGGAGCCTCCGCGTGAGCGCCAACTCCCCTGCCGCCGTCCTCGTGCTCGCCGCGGGTGAAGGCACCCGGATGAAGTCCAAGGCGCTGCCCAAGGTCCTGCACCCGGTGTGCGGCCGGACGCTGCTGGGGCACGTGGTGGCCGCCGCCGAGGAGCTGACGCCGCAGCACCTGGTGGTGGTGATCGGCCATTTGAAGGAGTTGGTGGCGGATCACCTGAAGCAGGCTCACCCCGAGGTGCGCGCGGTGGTCCAGGAGCGGCAGAGCGGGACCGGCAACGCCGCCCGGGTCGCGGTCGAGGCGCTGGCCGACGACGGCATCGCGCTGGACGGCACGGTGATCGTGGCCTACGGCGACACCCCGCTGCTGACCGCCGACACCCTGCGCGCCCTGGCCGAGCAGCACGCCGCCCAGGGCAACGGGGTCACCGTGCTGAGCGCCAACGTTCCCGACCCGACCGGCTACGGCCGGATCCTGCGGGCCGCGGACAACTCGGTGCACGCCATCGTCGAGCACCGCGACGCCACCGTGAACCAGCGCGAGATCCACGAGATCAACTCCGGCGTCTACGCCTTCGAGGGCGCCCTGCTGGCGGACGCGCTGGCCAAGATCGGCGCCGACAACGCGCAGGGCGAGGAGTACCTGACCGACACGGTGGAGATCCTGCGCGAGGCCGGCCACCGGGTCGGCGCCGTGGTCGCCGCCGACTACCGCGACATCCTGGGCATCAACGACCGGGTGCAGCTGGCCGAGGCCCGCCGGCTGCTCAACGACCGGCTGGTGGAGCGCGCGATGCGGGCCGGGGTGACCGTGGTGGACCCGGCCAGCACCTGGTTCGACGTCCAGGTGGGCTACGAGCCGGACGCCGTGGTGCTGCCCGGCACCCAGCTGCAGGGCGCCACCCACCTGGGCGAGGGCTGCCGGGTGGGCCCGAACAGCACGCTGACCGACACCGTGGTCGGGGCCGGCGCCACCGTCAGCAACACCACCGCCGAGCAGGCCGAGATCGGCCCGAAGGCGACCGTGGGCCCGTACGCCTACCTGCGCGGCGGGGTCGCGCTGGGCAGCAAGGGCAAGATCGGCACCTTCGTGGAGATCAAGAAGTCCCGGATCGGCGACGGCGCCAAGGTGCCGCACCTGTCCTACCTGGGCGACGCCACCGTCGGCGAGGGCGCCAACATCGGCGCCGCCACCGTCACCTGCAACTGGGACGGGGTGAACAAGTACCCGACCGTGGTCGGCAAGCACGCCCGGGTCGGCTCCGACACCATGCTGGTCGCCCCGGTCACCATCGGTGACGGCGGCTACACCGCGGCCGGCTCGGTGATCGCCGCCGACGTGCCCCCGGGTGCGCTCGGCGTGAGCCGCGCGCAGCAGCGCAACATCACCGGCTGGGTGGCGCGCAAGCGCGCCGGCACTGCTTCCGCCGAGGCCGCCGCGGAAGCGCTGGAAGCGGCCGCGGAGACCGCCGAGGCGTGAGACGCCTCACGTGACGTCCCGTCCGGCCCTCCCGGGCCGGACGGTTCCCGACCGGGCGCGTAACCTGGTGTACATACGTGCGCCAGGGGCCTGTAGCCCGGAGCGAGGCGTACCCCATCCCCTGTCGACCACCGGTCCGGGCGGCCCCCTGCCGCCCGGGTGCGGCGCGGCGGAACCATGCGGCAGCAACGCGAGGAGACGGTGCAGTGAGCGGGATCACGACGTCGGGTGAGAAGAAGCTGAAGCTCTTCTCCGGCCGTGCCCACCCCGAGCTGGCGAGGGAGGTCGCCGCAGCGCTCGGCACCGAGCTCGTCCCGACCAAGGCCCTGGACTTCGCCAACGGCGAGATCTACGTCCGCTTCCTGGAGTCCGCCCGAGGGGCGGACTGTTTTGTGATGCAGAGCCACACGGCTCCGATCAACCAGTGGATCATGGAGCAGCTGATCATGATCGACGCCCTGAAGCGGGCGTCGGCGCGCAGCATCACCGCGATCCTGCCGTTCTACGGCTACGCCCGCCAGGACAAGAAGCACCTGGGCCGCGAGCCGATCTCGGCCCGCCTGGTGGCCGACCTGCTGGCCAAGGCCGGCGCCGACCGCCTGATGGCGGTGGACCTGCACACCGCGCAGATCCAGGGCTTCTTCTCCGGCCCGGTGGACCACCTGTTCGCGCTGCCGATGCTGGCCGACTACATCGGCGAGAAGGTGGACCGCAGCAAGCTGACCGTGGTCTCGCCGGACGCCGGCCGGGTCAAGGTGGCCGACCAGTGGTGCGACCGGCTGGACGCCCCGCTGGCGATCATCCACAAGCGCCGCGACATCACCCAGGCCAACACCATCCTGTCCGCCGAGGTCGTCGGCGACGTCAAGGACCGGGTCTGCGTGCTGGTCGACGACATGATCGACACCGCCGGCACCATCTGCGCCGCCGCCGACGCGCTGTTCGAGAACGGCGCCGCCGACGTGATCGTGGCCGCCACCCACGGCGTGCTCTCCGGCCCGGCCGCGGACCGGCTGAAGAACTCCCGGGTGAGCGAGTTCGTCTTCACCAACACCCTGCCGACCCCGGCCGAGCTCGGCATGGAGAAGGTCACCACCCTCTCCATCGCCCCGTCGATCGCCGCCGCGATCCGCGAGGTCTTCGAGGAGGGCTCGGTCACCTCGCTCTTCGAGGGCGTGCACTGACCCCGGGTCCGACCCGTCGGGCCCCGCCGCCCGCCCGGG
>NZ_JBHYKG010000407.1:0-6538 GCF_042741245.1 Kitasatospora sp. NPDC058965 | reverse complement strand
GTGGGGACGAACCACCGGCCCGGCCCCGCCCGTCCGCGTCACTTCGCCGGGCCGTGCCAGGTCGGGCTGAGCGCGATCGCCTTGAGCTGGTCCACCGTCAGGGTCGGCATGGCGCGGGTCACCGAGCCCTTGTAGTCGGTGCTGTTGAAGCTCTCCACCCGCACCAGCAGGTGGTCCGGCCGCAGCACCGAGACCTCGCTGTGCACCACGTTCGGGTAGCCGGTGAACTCCGGCTGCCGGTCGGTGGTCGTCACCTTGGTGCCGTCCGCCAGGGTGGTGCCGCCGGTGAACTCGTCCGCGATGTCGCCGCCGGTGTACTGGCTCTTCTGGTAGACGCTCCAGTCCTCGACGTTCACCCGCACCAGGCTCCTGCCGTGCCCGTCGTCCACCAGGAAGGTGGCGAAGGAGTCCTCGCCGCCCGGCTGCAGCTCGGTCAACCCGGCCGGCAGCAGCGGCGCCGCGGTCTGCAGCAGCTGCTGCAGCGGCACGGGCAGCCAGGTGTGCGCCATCGGGTCGAGCGCCACCGGGTCGCTGTGCACGCCGGTGGTGACGGTCTGCCAGACCGGCTTCCGGGCCAGCTCGGCCAGCCAGGACAGGCTCGTCGGCGGTTCCGGGCGGGTCACCTCCGGCTTCCTGCCGGTGTTGGAGGCGGCGGCGGTGACCACCACCCCGTCCGCGCGCTGCAGGTCGACCGACCAGTCGGTCGCGTCGTGCCCCGCCAGCGAGGAGCTGCTGGAGACGGTGCGCAGGTAGCTGCCGTCGGGCAGCTGGGTGCGGGTGCAGGAGTGGTCGGGGGACGGCGGCGTGGTGGTGCAGGCCAGCGCGTGCTGGCCGAGGTCGAACGGGGCCGGGTAGGCGTGGACGTTGATCGACACCGACCCGCTGCCCCGGTCGTCGGTGACGGTGTACTGGGCGAACGGGCCGTCCACCTTGAGCGTGGGATCCTTGACCGCGCCCTCGCCGACGCCGTCGGAGAGCTCGGTCCCGGCCGGGAACTGCTGCTTGAGCAGGTCGAGCATCTGCTCGGCGGTGACCGGGTCGGTGAGCTTGGCGGGCGCGGGCGGGGCGGTCGCCGGGGCGGCCGTCACGGTCGCGGCGGCCGCGACCTGCCGGGCCGGGGGAGCGGCGCGCCACTGGGCGGCCAGCACGCCGCCGCCGGCCACCAGGGCCACGGCGGCGGTGCTGGCCAGCACGGCGCGGCGCACCTTCTTGCGCCGCCCGCGCTGCTGCGCGCCGGCGGCCAGTCGGTCGGACACCGGCACCGGGGAGGCGAAGGCCGCCGCCCGCAGGGCATCCGTGAGGTCGTCCTCAAAGGGCATGGGGGAACACCGTTTCCAGGATCGGTGGAACAGGATCGGGATCGGGGGGCGCCGCGCTCAGCAGCGCGCGGTCTCCTCGGCGAAGGAGTCGCCGAGGAGCGTGCGCATCCGGCCCAGCGCGCGGTGGCTGCGGGAACGGACGGCGGTCGCGCTCAACTGGAGGTCGGCGGCGGTCTGTTCAACACTGCGGTCCTCCCAGAACCGCAGTACCAGGACCGCCCGGTCCGGCGGCGAGAGCTGCCGCAGGGCGTCGAGGAGGGTCACGCGCAGGGCCGAGTCGCGGTCCGAGACCGCGAGTTCGGGGAACTCCTCGGTCACCTTCTCGCTGCTGCTGCGCCGCCGGCGCAGCGACAGGAACGTGTTGGCCAGGACGGTCTGGGCGTAGCCGGCCGGGTTCTCCAGCCGGGACAGCCGGCGCCAGCGCACGTACATCCGGCTCAGCGCCTCCTGGACCAGGTCCTCGGCCAGGTGGGAGTCGCCACCGGTGAGCAGGTAGGCCGTACGGAAGAGCGGGCCGCTGCGGGCCTCGGCGAACTCCAGGAAGTCCAGGGGGCCCGGCGGCGCGGCCGGCTCGATCGTCGGTGACTCGTCCATGCCTCGGTAACGTCGTGGGCGGACGGTCGTGTTGCAGGGTCGGGACAGGTTTTTCGGAGCCCCTGCCCGGCCCGGTACCGCTCCGGTACCCTGAGCCGCATGCCGGCTCTCAACATCGAGTACACCGAGGCGGAACTGGCCGCGATCCGGGAAGCGGCGGCCGCCGACGGAAAGACCGTCAAGGCGTACGTGCACGATCTGAGCGTGCGTGAGCAGCAGCGCCGTACCTTCGTGAACCACGCGGTGGCGTTCTGGAACGAGCACCTGGAGGAGTTCGACGCCGCGTTCCCCGAGGACGCGCCGACCGACAAGCGCAGCGCGGCCTGACCCATGACGACCATGCTGCATGTCGACATCCGGTGGTTGCTGGACGTCCAGGAGCAGGCCTCGCCGGAGGACCTGAGCGTGCGGGACTACTCCGCACTGCAGGCCGCGGTGGCCCGGCACCGGGTGAACACCGCCCAGTTGGGGCACGACGCCGACGCGGCCTGGTGCGCGGCCGCGCTGATGCACACGATCGTGCTGCTGCGGCCGCTGCCGGTGCGCAACAACCTGTACGCCTGCATGGCCACGGCGGCCTACATGCACGCCGCCAAGGAGGGCATCGACCCGCCGTACGGCGCCCTGGTCGAACTGGCCCGCGACGTGGCGGAGACCAAGGCCGACGTGTTCGCCGCGGCGGACCGGATCCGCGGCTGGCGGATCTAGCGGATCTAGCGGATCCTAGGCGGTCTCCGCCGCCGGGGCGCCGCTCCGGCGGAGCCTGGTGCCGAGCCGGTCCAGGCCCACCACCAGGGCGGCGAGCACGACGAACTCCACCGTCAGCTGGGCGATCTGCAGCCAGACGTAACCGTAGCCGTGTCCGGTGGGGTCGAAGAAGAAGTACGGGTACTTGTTCTCGAAGTGCGGGAAGAGCGCCGCGCGGGCCATGGTCACCGCCGCGTAGCCGAGCGGGAAGCTCAGCCAGAGCGGGATGTCCTTCCAGGCCGAGGCGTTGCGCGGGCGCAGCAGCAGCCAGTCCAGCAGCACCATGACCGGCGTGGTGTAGTGCAGGAAGAAGGAGGACCAGTTCTGCAGCCGGTCCGGACCGCCGGTCAGCCCGGGCAGCGGGTTGGCCCCGTGGTTGAGCAGGATGTGCGCCACCAGGCCGGTGATCAGGATGTACAGCGTGGCCGCCCCGCGCAGCCGGGGTGCGGGCGCCTCCACCGTGCCGCGGCGGACCATCCAGTACACGGCCCCCGCGAAGGTGCCGAGCACGATCACGTTGCTCTCGACGGTGAAGTACACCAGCGAGCCGGTACCCAGGACCAGCCCGAGCCCGGCGGAGAGGACGATGGCCAGGCGCCACCACAGGGCGGGGCGGATCCAGACGTTCATGGGGTCACCAGCTGTTTCGAGTCGTGCGGATCGCCGTACTCTACCCGCGAGTAGCGGGCCCGGGCAGCCCCCGGCCGGGTCGGGGGCGGCGGGTCGGGCCCGGACCCGGACCCCCGAGTTCCGCCCCGTTCAGCCGGGGACGACGAATCCGGACTCGTAGGCCGTGATCACCGCCTGGGTCCGGTCCCGGGCCCCCAGCTTGCCCAGCACGCTCGCCACGTGCGTCTTCACCGTCTCCGGGCTGACCACCAGCTGCTCGGCGATCTCCCCGTTCGACAGCCCGCCGGCCATCAGCCGCAGCACCTGGCGCTCCCGCTCGGTGAGCCGGTCCAGCGGCCCGCGCGCCCGTGGCGCGGCGGCGGTCGGTGTCCGGCCGGTGGCCAGTGCGCGGATCGCCGCCGGGTAGAGCAGCGAGTCGCCGCGCCCGACCAGCCGGACCGCCTGCACCACCTCCTCGGCCCGGGCCCGCTTGAGCAGGAAGCCGGCCGCCCCGGCGCGCAGTGCCTGGTAGACGTAGTCGTCGTGCTCGAAGGTGGTCACCACCAGCACCCGGGGCGGGGTGGCGAGCGCCGCGGCGTGCAGCAGCTCGGTGGCGCGGATCCCGTCCACCCGCGGCATCCGCACGTCCATCAGCACCACGTCCGGCGCCGTCTCCCGCACCAGCGGGAGCACCTCGCTCCCGTCGGCGGCCTCGCCGACCACGGTGAGGTCCGGCTCGGCGTCCAGGACCACGCGCAGGCCCGTCCGGACCAGGCGTTCGTCGTCGGCGACGAGGACCCGCAGCGGTGGGGCGGTCCCGGGTGCGGTCGTGCTGGGTGCTGTCGTGCTGGGCGCGGTCGTGCCGGGCCCGTTCACGCCGCCGCCACCGGGAGCCAGACCGCCAGGCGCCAGCCCGTCCCGTCCGCCGTGCGCCCGCTCTCGCAGCCGCCGCGCAGTGCGGCGGTCCGCTCCGCGACGCCGCGCAGGCCGCGGCCGCCGCCCGGACGGCTCGGGCGGTCCGCCCCGATCGGATTGGTCAGTTCCATCTGCAGCCGTCCTCCGGTCAGTTCCAGCCGCAGCTCGGCCGGCACCGGGCCGGCGTGCCGCAGCACATTGGTCAGGCCCTCCTGCACGATCCGGTACGCCTCCCGCGAGACCGGCACCGGGAGCTCCGCCAGGCCCGGACCGGCGTGCGTGCGCACCTGGACGCCGGCCAGTCCGAGCTGACGGACCAGCAGCCCGAGCGCGGCGAGCGTCGGCCCGCCGCCGCGCGGCCGGGTGTCCTCGCCGTCCTCGCGCAGCACCCCGAGCACCGTGTCCAACTCGGCCACCGCCCCCCGGGCCAGCTCCTCGATCGCGGCCAGCGCCTCGGCCGCGAAGTCCGGGTCGCGGCGCAGCACCCGGCGGGCGGCGGCGGCCTGGATCGAGACGGCGCTCAGCGCGTGGCCCACCGAGTCGTGCAGTTCGCGGGCCAGCCGGTTGCGCTGCGCCAGCACCAGGGTGCGCCGCTCGGCGGCCGCCAGCCGCTCGGCCGGGGTGGGCCCGAGCAGCCGCGGGGCGCACCGGGCCAGCAGCGCGCCGGCGCCCGCACTGGCCAGCACCAGCAGCAGGAGCACGGCGGACCCGACGAGCGGGCCGAGCAGCGGGCGGTCGCCGACGAAGGCGCGCAGCACCACCCGGCCCGGTCCGCCGACCCCGTGCACCGGGGCGGCCGCCACCACCAGCGCCATCGGCGGCAGGCCCAGCGACATGCCGCTGACCAGTCCGCCGAGGGCCAGGTGCAGGGTGAACCAGTGCGCGGTGCGGCGGCGGGCCGCCCACCCGTGCGCCGGGGCGCCGGCCAGCTCGCCCCCCGGCAGGGCGGCCAGGGTCCGCGCGGCGGCGGCGCTGAGCGCGCGCACCGGGGGGAGCAGGGCGACCACCCAGGCCATCGGCAGGGCGAGGGCGTAGGCGCCGAGCTGGGCGTAGAGCGCGCCGGGGCTGTCGTTGAGCGTGCGGCGGTCGAGCAGCAGGCTCACCAGCACCTGGGCGAGCAGCCAGAACGGCATCAGCAGGGCGCCGCCGAGGACCAGGTGCACCCATCGCGTCCGTGCCGTGCGGCCCACCAGTGCGTGCATGGGCCCGACTCTACGGTGCGGGTGCTGACTGATCATCAGCCTTTCGGCCTGCCCGGCCGTCACCGCCTCCCCCGCCCGGGGGAGGCGGACCGTCCGTCAGTGCGCGGTCGCGTACTGCGGGTGCGCCTCGCGGTCCTTCGTCGCCAGCAGCGCCGCACCCGCCACCGCCCCCGGCATCAGCACCACGGTCGCCAGCGGCACCAGGAAGGCCAGCACCAGCGGCGCCCCGAACCCGACGGCCAGCGCCCGCCGCCCGCGCAGCCGCTCGGCCGGCGGCACCCCGTGCAGCTCGTACGCGACGGTGGTCAGCTCCACCGTCAGGAAGTAGCCCGAGACCAGCACCCCCAGCACCGAGGCCAGCACCGGCCCGACCACCGGCACCAGGCCGAGCAGGAAGAGCCCGATCCCGCAGCCGGCCGCCCGCAGGCCCACCTTGAGCCCGGCGACCAGGGAGTCGAGGACGCCGATCTCCGGCGCACCGGGCGGCGGCGGGGCCACCTCGCGCACCAGCCGCTCGTAGAAGGGCTGGCCGATCGCCAGCGTCAGCCCCGTGAACGCCACCACGCCGAGCAGCAGCCCGCCGGCGGCGAGCAGCGTGGTCAGCAGGTCGCGGAAGGCGCGCTGCCAGCCGGCCGACCAGTGCGCGGCGAACGGGGTGGCCCAGTCGACCAGGTCGCCCAGCCACCAGAAGAAGGCCGCGAGCGCCGCCCCGATCAGCACCAGCGCGAGCAGGGCGGGCACCATCCCGAACACCCACCAGCGCGGGTGGCGCGCCACCCACCGCTGCCCCCGCCAGAGTCCCGCCACGCCCGCCACCAGGTCCGTCATGGCGGTCAGAGTAGTGGACCGTGTTCCGTCTGCTCCTGCCCCGGTGGGCGGTGCCCCGCTCGCGCCGGCCGGCCCCTCGCTCCCCGGGGCCCGGCCCCCGTGGCCCGCCCGGCGATCCCCGTGCGCCTGCCCCGGCGACGTCCGTGCGCCTGCCCCGGCGACGCCCGTGCGCCTGCCCCGGCGACGCCCGCCGCGCCGGCCCCGCCCGCCGCACCGGCCGGCCGCATCCGGCTGCCGCGCCCGGCCCCGCCCGTTCGCCGGCCCCGCCGAATCCCACCGATCCTTGACCGCGCCGCCCTTGTTACTGGCGAGTCACCGGCATAC
>NZ_JBHYKG010000406.1:0-6539 GCF_042741245.1 Kitasatospora sp. NPDC058965 | reverse complement strand
CTTCGCGTGTGCGCCTCGCCGGCGCGGTCGGCCCGGGCCGCTCCCCCGGGACCGGCTCAGAGTCCGTCGTGCTCGTCCCGGCGGCGCTGCCAGCGCTGCTCCATCCGGTCCATCACGTTCGCCTTGCGGTGGGCCTGCGGCGCGCTGCGCTGCCCCTGACCGGCTCCGCCGGCCGCCGGGTGCCGCCGCCAGCCGGCGACCGCCACCACGGCACAGCCCAGCATCACCAGGAAGCCGACCACGCTGAGCCAGATGAACTTGGGCTGCGCGATCATGCCCCCCATCAGGAGGCCCACTCCCACCACGAATCCCGCGGCCGCCAGGTACACCCGGCGCCGGGTGTAGGTGCGCAGGCCTGTTCCCTCGAGCGCCGACGCGAACTTGGGATCTTCGGCGTACAGCGCTCGCTCCATCTGGTCGAGCAGTCGCTGCTCGTGCTCCGAGAGCGGCACGGAGTCCTCCTACTCGTCGGTCGCAGCGCGACCGGTCCGCCACCTGGCCTTGTCGTGGTCCATATGCCCCATGCGTCTGGCCGTCATGCGTTCTGGCTTTACCCAGATCATACGGTCCATCGGCGGGATCCGGAGAGGGGAACGATCGGTCGTGTCCGCCTCATTCCACCCCGTCACCCGCACCCGTGGAACGCTGCGGCGGCCCGGGAAGTGCCCGGGCCGCCGCAACCGTCGCGAACGGGTTCAGCGGAGCGCGGCGAGCAGGTGGAGCTGGGTGGCCACGGCGTGGAACTCGGGCCGCGCGGCGGCCGCCTCCTCCAGCTTGAGCAGCGCCTCCAGCGCACCCGGCTCGGTGTCCACCAGGACCCCGGGCACCAGGTCGGCGAAGACCCGCACGCCGTGCACCGACTCGACGGTCAGCCCCGCCGCGGCGGCCAGGCCGTGCAGCTCGTCGCCGGTGAACCGGCGCGGCATCGGGTCGCCGGCGCCCCAGCGGCCGTCCGGCGCGTCCAGCACGGTGCGGGCCTCCTCGAAGTGGCCGGCCAGCGCCCGGGCCAGCACCGCGCCGTTGCGGTTGGCGGCCAGCAGCGAGACCAGCCCGCCCTTGTGCAGGGTGGCGGTCAGGTGGCCCAGTGCCTCGGCCGGGTCGTCCACCACCTCCAGCACGCCGTGGCAGAGCACCGCGTCCACCGAGGCGGGGGCGATCAGCTCGGGCAGCGTCTGGGTGTCGCCCTGGACCGCCCGGACCAGGTCGGTCACCCCGGCCTCGGCGGCCCGGCGCTCCAGCGCGAACAGCGCGTCGGGGCTGGGGTCGACCACGGTGACCCGGTGGCCGAGCCGGGCCACCGGGACCGCGAAGTTCCCGGTGCCGCCGCCGGTGTCGAGCACGTCCAGCACCGGCTGGTCCAGCTCGGCGGACCGGCGCTCCAGGGCGGCGCGGACCACCTCCCAGACCACGGCGGTACGCAGGGCGCTGCGGGGGCGCGTCGGGTACAAGGCGGGCTCCTCGGGCGGGACGGACGGCTACGGGTCCACCCTATTGCCTCCGTTCGCCCCCAACTGGAGCACCCGCTCGACCAGGCGCAGGAAGATCGCGGTGTTGCGGACCAGGTCGTCCGCGTCCCGGGCCGAGGCGGCGCCCCGCACCCCGGCCTCGGCCGCCGCCCGCTTGCGCGCGCCGGCGGCGAAGTAGACGGCCCACTCGGCCAGTTCGGGCGCCACCTCGGGCAGCACCTCCCAGGCGCTGCGGATCGCCTTGCGCCGGCGCGGGTTCTTCTCCGGGCGGCCGCGCACCGCGAGCACGGCGGCGGTGCAGCGCAGCGCGGCCAGGTGCGCGGTGGCGTAGCGCTCCAGCGGGTCCTCGGCGGCGTCGGCGGCCAGCAGGGTGCGGTGCGCCTGGGTCAGCAGGTCGCGGGCGGCCGGCGGCGCGCCGGCGCGCAGCAGCACCGGGTGCACGTCGACCGAGCGCAGCGGGATGGGCTCGGGCAGGTGCTGGTCTGGGAGGTCGGTGACGGTCATGGTCGGTACTCCCCCAAGTCCTCGGCGGGCGGTGCTCGGGCAGGGTTGCCCGTCCCCCTCATGGTCGCGCCGGGCACTGACAAGTCCTGCGGGCCACAAGCCCCTAGGATCGGTCCCCATGGCACGGATCGTCATCATCGGAGCGGGAATCAGCGGCTTGGCCGCGGCGGCGCGACTGGCCACCGTGGGGCACCGGGTGACGGTCTGCGAGGCGGGGCCGACGTACGGCGGGATGCTCGGGCAGCTGCGCCGGGACGGCTTCGCCTTCGACACCGGGCCGACCCTGCTGACGCTGCCCGCGGTCTACCGCGACCTCGCGCTGAAGACCGGTCGGGAGCCGCTGGAGCAGCTGGTCCGGCTCGCCCCGGTGGAGCCGGAGAGCCGCCACCTGCTCCCCGGCGGCACCGTGCTGACCCTGCCCAACGCCTCCCGCGGCGGTGTGGCCCAGGCGCTGGACGCGGCGCTCGGGGCCGGGGCCGGGGAGCGCTGGGGCGCGGTGATGAACCGCGGCCGCGCGGTCTGGGAGGCCACCCGGCGTCCGCTGCTGGAGGAGCCGCTGCCCGCCGACCCCGCCGCGCTGGCCACCGATCCGTACCCCGCCGCCCCGCGCCGCGGCCTGGCCCGGCTGCGCCCCGCCGGCGCCCCGACCCTGGACCAGGTGGCCGCGCGCGAGCTCGGCGGCGATCCGGCGCTGACCGCGCTGCTGACCGAGTCCGTGCTGCGGTTCGGCTTCGACCCGCGCACCGCCCCGGCCGGTGCCACCGTGCTCCCGTACATGGAGCAGACCTTCGGGGTGTGGTCGGTCGGCGGCGGGATGCGCGCGCTGGCCGAGGCCTTCTTCCGCCGCTGCGAGCAGCGCGGGGTCGAGTTCCGCTTCGACACCCCGGCCGAGTGGGCCCCCGAGGGCGACCTGCTGCTCGCGCCGGGCCCGGGCGAACCCGCCGCGCCGGGCCGGGTCGGCCTGCTGCTGGCGCTGCGCGGCGCCCGGCCGGCCGGCACCGCGCAGCGCACCGTGCTGCACGCGGACGACCGGGCCGCCGAGCTGGCGGCGCTGTTCGGCGGCGAGCCGCGGCCCTACCCGCGCCCCACCGTCCAGGTGCTGCGGCCCGACGACCCGTCGCTGTGCCCGGACCGGGAGCACGAGGCGGTCACCCTGACCGTCACCGTCCCGTCGCAGGCCCGGTTCGACTGGACCGCCCCCGGGGTGGCCGCGTCCTACGCCGAGCAGCTGCTCGGCTGGGCCGACGCGGCCGGGCTCGGCCTGCGCGAGCGGCTGCTCTGGCAGGTGGTGCGCACCCCGGCCGACACCGAGCGGGAGACCCGCTCGCCCGGCGGCGCGGTGCCGCGCCCGGCCCTGGCCGGCGCGGGCGGCGGCTACCTGCGGCCCGCCAACGCGACCGGCGAGCCGGGCCGCTACCTGCTGGGCGGCGGCGCTCACCCGGGCGGCGGGCTGGCCAGGGCCGGCATGTCCGCCTGCGTGGTGGCCGGCCTGATCGGGCCGGCCTGACCCGCCGTCAGCCGGCCCAGCCCTGCCAGTGCTGCTCCGGCTGCGGCTGGACCGGCTGGGGCTGGACCGGCTGCTCGGGCTGGGGCTGGTAGTAGGCGTAGCCGTGCTGCTGCTGCGGGATGCCGTACTCGGGCGGGTACTGGGCGGCGGGGTCGTAGCCCTGCTGCTGCCACTGCTGCTCGTACGGCACGTACTGCTGCTGCTCGTAGTAGCCGTACTGCTGGTACTCGTACTGCTGCTGCTCGCTGTAGGGGTAGGCCGCCTGCTGCGGCTGCGGCAGCTGCGGGCCCGGGTCCTGGTAGGACTCGACGGTCTCGTAGATCCCGTACTCCACCGGCTCGCCGGCCGGTTCGGGGGCGGACTCGAACGCCGGCTCGAAGACCGGTTCCGTCGGCTCCACCGGACCGACCTCGCCGACCCGCTGCTCCGCCTCGATCACCGCGGCCGCCGGCACGCCGCCGGTGGCGGCCGAGAGCAGCGGGACCCGCGCCAGCGCGCCGGGCAGCGCGCCGTCCGGGCGGCGCAGCGACCAGCCGGCCCGGTACCCGCGCTTGACCGACAGGGTGACCAGCACCTGGCCGGCCGCGAAGGCCGCCGCGCCCGCCCCGATCACCGGCACCGAGCGCGGTCCCATCCCGGCCACCACGGCCAGGAAGCCGAGCAGCGCGAGGGCCCGCCAGTGCAGCGGGGCGCGGTTCTGCAGCAGCAGCTCGGCGATCAGCCAGAGCGCGACCACGGCGAGGGCCGCGTACAAGGCCAGCATCCCGATGCCCATCTGCGTCCTCCACCACTGCCCGGCCGCGCAGCGCAGCGCGTGCCGCGACTGTACCGGGTTACCGCCCGGCGCCCCACATCCCGGACCGTGCGCCTACGCGCTGTGTCAGCCCCGGTGCAGACCGAGGTTCTGGTAGATCTGCAGGGTCGCGGTGGAGCCGTTCAGGGTGATGAAGTGCAGCCCGGGCGCGCCCTCGGCCAGCAGCCGCTCGGACATGCTGGTGGCGTGCTCCATGCCGACCTCGCGCAGCGCCTCCGGGTCCTCCGCCACGGCGCGCAGCCGCCGCTCCAGGTCCGGCGGGAACGGCGCGCCGCTCAGCTGCGGGAACCGGACCAGCTGCTTGGCGTTGGTCACCGGCATGATCTCCGGGATGATCGGCACCTCGCAGCCCGCCGCCTCCACCCGGTCGCGCAGCCGCAGGTAGTCCTCCACCTCGAAGAACATCTGGGTGATCGCGTAGTCGGCACCGGCCCGGATCTTGGCCACGAAGTGCCGGATGTCCTCGTCCCAGTCGGTGGAGCGCGGGTGCATGTTCGGCGAGGCGGCCACGCCCACGCAGAAGTCGCCGATCCCCTTGATCAGCTCGACCAGCTGGTAGGCGTAGGTGACGCCCTGCGGGTGGGTGACCCACTCGCCCATCGGGTCGCCGGGCGGGTCGCCGCGCACCGCGAGGACGTTGCGCACGCCCTGGTCCGCGTACTGGCCGATGATGTTGCGCAGCTCGGCCACCGAGTGGTCCACCGCGGTCAGGTGGGCGACCGGGGTCAGCGTGGTCTCGGCCGCGATCCGGCCGACCATGCTGACGGTGCGCCCGCGGGTGGAGCCGCCGGCGCCGTAGGTCATGCAGACGAAGTTGGGGTCCAGCGGCTCCAGCCGCCGGATCGCGTCCCAGAGCCGGTGCTCGGCGGCCTCGCTGCGCGGCGGCATGAACTCGAAGGAGAACGAGCGCTTTCCGGCCGCCAGGAGATCACGGACCGTCTGGGCGCGGTCCGGTCGGGTGGAGGGGACGCCGAGTGCCATGTCGGCAGGTTATCCGCGGTTGCGGTGGCACGGACAAACGCTGCCCAACCAGTGAGACGGGACTGTCCAGCGCCGGGCGGCACCGGGACGGCGGCGTCCGCCCGGGCCGCGGTGCCGCCCTGCGGTTAGTCTGATCACCGTTCCCCGTGACCCCGGAGTGCCCAGTGACCTCGCCCAGCCCCGCGCCCGTCCTCCCGCTCGACGTGGAGGCGGTCCGCACCCGGGTCGACGCCGCGCTCGGCCGGTTCATGGCCGGCCGCCACCAGCTGCTCAGCACCATCTCGCCCGACCTGGTCGCCGCCGCCGACGCGCTGCGCGACTTCCTGCTGGACGGCGGCAAGCGGCTGCGCCCGGCCTTCTGCTACTGGGGCTGGCGCGGGGCCGGCGGCGCCGCGGACAGCGCCGGCATCGTGGACGCGGCCGCCGCGCTGGAGCTGCTGCAGGCCAGCGCGCTGGTGCACGACGACCTGATGGACCGCAGCGACACCCGGCGCGGCCTGCCCTCGGTGCACCGCCGGTTCGAGGCGCTGCACCGCGACAGCGGCTGGCGCGGCGACCGCGAGCAGTACGGCGCGGCGGCCGCGCTGCTGCTCGGCGACCTGCTGCTGATCTGGTGCGACGAGCTGTTCGTCCGCTCCGGCCTGGACCCGGCCGCGGTGCTGGCCGCCAAGCCGGTCTTCGACCTGATGCGCACCGAGGTGATGGCCGGCCAGTACCTGGACGTGCTGGAGCCGGTGGCCGGGGACTCCACCGACGCCCGGGCGCTGGACCGGGCGCAGACCGTGCTGCACTACAAGTCGGCCAAGTACACCATCGAGCGCCCGCTCCAGGTGGGCGCCCGGCTCGCCGGGGCGAGCGAGGAACTGGTCGCCGCCTACGGGGAGTTCGGGCTGCCGCTGGGCGAGGCCTTCCAGCTGCGGGACGACCTGCTCGGGGTGTTCGGCGACCCGGCGGTCACCGGCAAGCCGGCCGGTGACGACCTGCGCGAGGGCAAGCGCACCCTGCTGGTGGCGCTGGCGCTGCGCGGCCTCGACCCGGCCTCGGCGGCGCTGCTGGACCGCCGGCTCGGCGCGCCCGGGCTGACCGCGGAGCAGATCACCGAGCTGAGCGACCTGGTGGCCAAGAGCGGTGCCCCGGAGCAGGTCGAGGAGCGGATCGAGCAGCTGATGGCCCGTTCGCTGGCCGCGCTGGAGGCCGCCCCACTGGTCGACGGGACGGCCCGGGCCACGCTGCTCGCGCTGGCCCGGGCCGCCACCGTGCGGCGCTA
>NZ_JBHYKG010000405.1:0-6592 GCF_042741245.1 Kitasatospora sp. NPDC058965 | reverse complement strand
GATGCCCTCGCGGGCGTCCTCCGCGCGGCCCGCCATGGCCCGCGGGGGCCAGACCCACAACGGTCCCCCCACCGCCGGGCCGACCCTTCGCACTGGGGGGGCCCCCCCGGCCCGCGCGCGGGCCGGAGGGCGGGTGGCGGACTAGAGGAGCGGGGCCTGCGGGCCGTCGGGCTGGTTGCGGCGGTGGGCGGTGATCGACAGCGCGATCTCCGCCACCTCCTCCTCGGAGAGCCTGCGGAAGCCCTCCTCGGTGATCAGGCTGACGATCGGGTAGATGCCGCGGGCCAGGTCCGGGCCACCGGTGGCCGAGTCGTCGTCGGCCGCGTCGTACAGCGCCTGCACCACCAGGGTGGCGGCCTGATCACCCGTCAGGCCCTGGCGGTAGAGCTTCTTCAGCGAGCCGCGGGCGAAGACCGAGCCCGAGCCGGTGGCCGCGAAGCCGCGCTCCTCCGACCGGCCGCCGGTCACGTCGTAGGTGAAGATCCGGCCGCGCCCGAGGTCCAGGTCGTAGCCGGCGAACATCGGCACCACGGCCAGGCCCTGCATCGCCATCCCGAGGTTGCCCCGGATCATGGTCGTCAGCCGGTTGGCCTTGCCCTCCAGCGAGAGCACGGTGCCCTCGATCTTCTCGTAGTGCTCCAGCTCCAGCTGGAACAGGCGCACCATCTCGACGGCCAGACCGGCGGTGCCGGCGATGCCGACCGCGCTGTACTCGTCGGCCGGGAAGACCTTCTCGATGTCGCGCTGGGCGATCACGTTGCCCATGGTGGCCCGGCGGTCACCGGCCAGCACCACACCGCCGTCGAAGACCGCCGACACGATGGTGGTGCCGTGCGGCGCCTCGAGGGTCAGCCCGGCGGGAAGCGCACGGCGCCCCGGGAGCAGATCGGGCGAGTGCTCGGCCAGGAAGTCGATGAACGACGAGGATCCCGGGGTGAGGAAGGCAGCCGGTAGACGCCCGGTGCCACGAGTGTTGGCTTCCACACGATTCCTTCCAGGTAGTCGGCAGCCCGCCGGAGCGCGTCGGGCCGGTCCCTCATCTGCCCCAGCGCCGCGTTGCAGGCGAAGCAGAGGATGCCACGGACCCTACCCGTTTCATGGTCGTGATCCACATGCTCGGCCGGTCGGTCCAAACAGATCGGGCAGGTGCCCGCCTGACTTTCGAGCATGGCGGCGAGATCGGCCTCGGTGAGGCCGTAGGTGCGGCGGAAATAGTCCCTACGGTTCCGTGCCGCGCGGCACGGCTTGCAATACGGGGCGAGCCCGCTCGCCTGCCGCACATTCTTGTCCCACTCGGAATACGGCTTCATCTCACCGCAGTCGGGGCACCGCTTATGACCCGGCGGCACCTCGACTCGCGGCTTGGGAACCTTCCCCCTGGCCCGCTGCCGTTCGTCGTAGTAGCTGGCGCTACAGGCACGACAACAGGCCTGCAGGCCGTTCCACCTCGAACGATTCTTGGCGAAGTCGGCAGCGGGCAGGGTCCGCTTGCATTTCGAGCAATGTGCCTCGGAATGCAATTCCGACACTAATTACTCTCCGCCCTTTTGAACGAATCCTCGAACGAAATCCTCCGCGTTGCTCTCCAAGACCTCGTCGATCTCGTCCAGCACCGCGTCCACGTCGTCGCTCAGCTTCTCCTGGCGCTCCTTGAGCTCGTCGGACTGCTGCGCCTCCGCCGCCTGCTCCTCGGTCTCCTCGGTGGAGCGGTTCGCCCGCTGCTGGCCGCCGCCGGTGTCCTTGGTCGCCATGTCCCTCACCCCTCTGCATCGTCGGTCGGCCCGGGAGTGGACCTGATAGTGGAACGTTCGACCCACAGTGGGATGATTCCCCGTCAGTGGACCTTTCACCCAAGGTAGCGGATCACTCACGCAACGAAATGATCACGCCGGCGGCGGTGCTCAGCCCCCCGACAGCACCCGCACCAGGTCCTCCGCGGTGCGGCACCGGTCCAGCAGGTCCTTGACGTGGGCGCGGGTGCCCCGCAGCGGCTCCAGGGTGGGCACCCGCTGCAGCGAGTCCCGGCCCGGCAGGTCGAAGATCACCGAGTCCCAGGAGGCCGCCGCCACGTGCTCCGCGTACTGCTCCAGGCAGCGCCCGCGGAAGTACGCCCGGGTGTCGTCCGGCGGCTGGTGCACCGCGCGCTGCACCTCGTCCTCGGTCACCAGCCGCTCGAACCGCCCGCGCGCCACCAGCCGGTTGTACAGGCCCTTCTCGGCCCGCACGTCGCTGTACTGCAGGTCGACCAGGTGCAGCCGGGGGTTGTCCCAGTCCAGCCCGTCGCGCTGGCGGTAGCCCTCCAGCAGCTCCCGCTTGGCGATCCAGTCCAGTTGCTTGGACAGGCTCATCGGGTCGCGCTCCAACCGGCCGAGCACGTCCTCCCAGCGGGTGAGCACGTCCATGGTCTGCTCGTCGGCGTCGTGGCCGTAGCGGTCCTCGATGTACTTGCGGGCCAGCTCGTAGTACTCCATCTGGAGCTGGACGGCGGTGAGCTTGCGGCCGTTGCGCAGCGTGATGAGGTGCTGCAGCGACGGGTCGTGGGAGACCCGGTGCAGGGTGCGCACCGGCTGGTCGACGGCGAGGTCGACCGCGATGAACCCCTCCTCGATCATGGTGAGCACCAGGGCCGTGGTGCCCAGCTTGAGGTAGGTGGAGATCTCCGACAGGTTGGCGTCGCCGATGATCACGTGCAGCCGGCGGTACTTCTCGGCGTCCGCGTGGGGTTCGTCGCGGGTGTTGATGATCGGGCGCTTGAGGGTGGTCTCCAGGCCGACCTCGACCTCGAAGTAGTCGGCGCGCTGGCTGATCTGGAAGCCGTGCGCGGAGCCGTCCTGGCCGATGCCGACCCGGCCGGCGCCGGTGACCACCTGGCGGGAGACGAAGAAGGGGGTGAGGTGGCGCACGATGTCGGCGAACGGCGTGGCCCGCTGCATCAGGTAGTTCTCGTGGGTGCCGTAGGAGGCGCCCTTGTTGTCGGTGTTGTTCTTGTACAGCAGGATGTTCTGCCCGTTGGGCAGCTCCAGCGCGCGGGCGGCGGCCTCGGCCATGATCCGCTCGCCGGCCTTGTCCCAGAGCACGGCGTCGCGCGGGTTGGTGATCTCGGGCGAGGAGTACTCGGGGTGCGCGTGGTCGACGTAGAAGCGGGCGCCGTTGGTCAGGATGACGTTGGCCAGGCCGATGTCCTCGTCGGTGAGCTGGCTGGCGTCGGCCACTTCGCGGGCCAGGTCGAAGCCCCTGGCGTCGCGCAGCGGGTTCTCTTCCTCGAAGTCCCAGCGGGCGCGGCGCGCCCGGTGCATCGCCGCCGCGTAGGCGTTGACGATCTGGGACGAGGTGAGCATGGCGTTGGCGTTGGGGTGTCCCGGTACGGAGATGCCGTACTCGGTCTCGATGCCCATCACGCGCCTTACGGTCATGCGGCCCTCCTTGCCCGTCTGACCACCGAGTTGCTTCGGTATGCGCCGCGGCTGGCGGAGCGTCGGCTCCGCCAGCCGCGGGTCGAGCCTGGTGTGGCGGCTCGTACCAGGTGCTACAGGTACTGGCCGGTGTTGGCGACGGTGTCGATGGAGCGGCCGGACTCGGCGCCCTGCTTGCCGGTGACCAGGGTGCGGATGAAGACGATCCGCTCGCCCTTCTTGCCGGAGATCCGGGCCCAGTCGTCCGGGTTGGTGGTGTTGGGCAGGTCCTCGTTCTCCTTGAACTCGTCCACGCAGGCGGCGAGCAGGTGGGAGACGCGCAGGCCGCGCTGGCCGTGGTCGAGGAAGTCCTTGATCGCCATCTTCTTGGCCCGGTCCACGATGTTCTGGATCATGGCGCCGGAGTTGAAGTCCTTGAAGTACAGGACCTCCTTGTCACCGTTGGCGTAGGTGACCTCCAGGAAGCGGTTCTCCTCGGTCTCGGTGTACATCCGCTCGACCACCGCCTGGATCATCGCGAGCACGGTGGAGTCCACCGAGCCCTCGTGCTCCTTGAGGTCGTCCGGGTGGAACGGCAGCGAGCCCTTGAGGTACTTGGAGAAGATGTCCTTGGCGGCCTCGGCGTCCGGGCGCTCGATCTTGATCTTGACGTCGAGACGTCCGGGGCGCAGGATCGCCGGGTCGATCATGTCCTCGCGGTTCGAGGCGCCGATCACGATGACGTTCTCCAGGCCCTCCACGCCGTCGATCTCGGCGAGCAGCTGGGGGACGATGGTGTTCTCCACGTCCGAGCTGACGCCGGAGCCGCGGGTGCGGAACAGGGACTCCATCTCGTCGAAGAAGACGATGACCGGGGTGCCCTCGCTCGCCTTCTCGCGGGCCCGCTGGAAGACCAGGCGGATCTGCCGCTCGGTCTCGCCGACGTACTTGTTGAGCAGCTCGGGACCCTTGATGTTCAGGAAGTAGCTCTTGCCCTGCGGCCGGCCGGTGACCTCGGCGACCTTCTTGGCCAGCGAGTTGGCCACCGCCTTGGCGATCAGCGTCTTGCCGCAGCCGGGCGGGCCGTAGAGCAGCACGCCCTTGGGCGGGCGCAGCTCGTACTCCTTGAACAGGTCGGCGTGCAGGTAGGGCAGCTCGACCGCGTCGCGGATCTGCTCGATCTGGTTGGCCAGGCCGCCGATCTGGCGGTAGTCGATGTCCGGGACCTCCTCGAGGACCAGCTCCTCGACCTCGGCCTTGGGCACGACCTCGTAGACGTAGCCGGACCGCGGCTCCAGCAGCAGCGCGTCGCCGGGGCGCAGCGTGGTCTCGCGCAGCGGCTCGGCCAGCCGCACCACCCGCTCCTCGTCGGTGTGGCCGACGACGAGCGCGCGCTCGCCGTCCTCCAGCACCTCCTTGAGGGTGACCAGGTCGCCGATGGACTCGAAGGCGAAGGCGTCGACGACGTTGAGGGCCTCGTTGAGCAGCACTTCCTGGCCGCGGCGCAGGTCGTCCAGCTCGATGCTCGGGCTCACGTTGACCCGCAGCTTGCGGCCCCCGGTGAAGATGTCGGCGGTGTTGTCCTCGTTCTTGCTGAGGAAGGTGCCGAACCCGGCGGGGGGCTGGGCGAGCCGGTCCACCTCCTCCTTGAGGGCCACGATCTGGTCGCGGGCCTCGCGCAGGGTGGCGACCAGGCGCTCGTTCTGCGCGGTCACGCCGGCCAGGTTGGCCTGGAGCTCGGTGATCCGGTCTTCGAGGACCCTCGAAGAACGCGGGGATTCTGCCAGCTTGCGTCGCAGCACGGCGATCTCCTGCTCCAGGTACGAGACCTGTGCGGCCTCGTCGGAACCACGCGCGGGCTTGCCGGCACTGCGGTTGTAGTCGTCATCGTGGGCTGCCACGGTCCTCACCTCCTCCGGGGAGCGGGATGCTTCCAGACCCTACCTGCACCAGGGGTCGTGTAAACCCCTAGATCAAGAAAGACGGAAGGGGTGTGTCCGATCTTCACCCGAGTGTGCTTCCCCTCGGCTGAGGGATACCCACCGCACACGCTCGGAAAGCGGCGGGAGGTAGGGTCGAGCGAGTCAATATCCGATCGTGACCGTTGCTAGGCAGGAACCGATGTCAGTGACCAGTGAGGCGGGCGCCGCGGAGCCGCTCGAGGTGTGGATCGACCAGGACCTGTGCACCGGGGACGGGATCTGCGCCCAGTACGCGCCCGAGGTGTTCGAGCTGGACATCGACGGTCTGGCCTATGTGAAGGGCGAGGACGAGGAGTTGCGCCAGCTGCCGGGCGAGGCCGTGCCGGTGCCGCTGACGCTGCTTCAGGACGTGGTGGCCTCGGTGCGCGACTGTCCGGGCGACTGCATCCACGTCCGCCGGTCGGGTGACGGGGTCGAGGTCCACGGCCCGGACGCGGACTGAGCCGCCGCCCGGAGCGTTCGACCGTTTCCCGGTGCGCCGCTGTCGCACCGTCAGGAAACGGTCGAACAGGTCCCGGCTCAGGTGCTGGACGTGGGCGTGCTCTGCTGGGTGCGGCTCCAGGTGGTGCCGTGGTGGGCCCAGCTCAGCTGGACGGTGAGGTCCGGGCAGCAGCGCGGGACGTCGGGGGTG
Organism: Kitasatospora sp. NPDC058965; assembly: GCF_042741245.1. Classification (NCBI taxonomy): domain Bacteria; kingdom Bacillati; phylum Actinomycetota; class Actinomycetes; order Kitasatosporales; family Streptomycetaceae; genus Kitasatospora; species Kitasatospora sp. NPDC058965. Next base: position 587 of record NZ_JBHYKG010000405.1, on the reverse strand, counting down.
GAGTAGCCCTGGGCCTTGGCGGTCAGGGTGCCGTCGGAGCGCAGCGCGAGCGCGGTGACGGTCAGGCCCTCGCGCCAGTCGACCAGGGTGTCGTGCACGGTGGGGGTGCCGTCGGGCCCCGCGGTGACGATGAAGACGCCGTCGGGGGCGGTGCCGCTGCCGGCCTGGCAGTGGGCGGCGGCGATGGTGGCGGGGGTGCCGTCGCCGAGGTCGGCGGCGAAGCTGACCGAGACGGTGCTGGGCAGCGGGCCGCAGTCGAGCGGCAGCTGGGCCTTGCGGGCGTCCGGGGCGGCGGCGGTCGGCACGGCCTTGGGGGTGCCGGCGGCGGCGACCGGAGCGGTGCCGGCGGGTCGCACGCTGGGCGCGGCGGCTATCGAACCGGCCACCAGGGCCGCGCAGCCGATCGCGACGGCGCCCCAGCGCAGCGGACCGGAGCGGGCCTGGGCCGCGGGCACGCCCGGGTCGGGAATCGGGAGCGTCGTGGCCGCGGCGTCCGACAAGGAGGTCCCCTCCAGTGCGTGGGTGTGGGCAGCATCGTTGCACATCAGCGGGCCCGTGTCCGCAGTGGGGTGGCCGGGCCCGGGACG
>NZ_JBHYKG010000404.1:0-6611 GCF_042741245.1 Kitasatospora sp. NPDC058965 | reverse complement strand
TGCGCGTTCACCGCTCTCCGTGTCCGGAACGGATCAGATCGTGACCAGCGTCTCCAGCGGGGCGCCGCCCAGGTGCGGGACCAGCCGCTCGCGGCCGCCGAGGAAGCCGAGCTCCATCAGCACCACCACGCCGGCCAGCTGGGCACCGGCCCGCCGGACCAGGTCCAGCGAGGCGGCGATGGTGCCGCCGGTGGCCAGCACGTCGTCCACCACCAGCACCTTCTCCCCCTCGGCGAAGGCGTCGCACTGCACCTCGAGGGTGGCCGAGCCGTACTCCAGGTCGTAGGACTGCTGGAACACCTCGCCGGGCAGCTTGCCCTTCTTGCGGATCGGCACGAAGCCGAGTCCGGCCGCGAAGGCGGCCGGAGCCGCCAGCACGAAGCCGCGCGCCTCCAGGCCGACCACCCTGGTGGCCCCGAGCTCCTTGGCCCGCTCGGCCAGCGCCGTGGTGAGGGCCGCGAAGGCCTCGGCGTCGGCGAGCAGCGGGGCGATGTCCTTGAACAGCACCCCCGGCTTGGGGTAGTCGGGGACGTCCCGGATCCTGCTGGTGAGCAGTTCGGCCAGGGCGGTGTCGGTCACGTCGGATCCTTCGTCAGCGCTTGCCGGACGGGCGGCCCTTGCCACGGGCACGGCTCGTCGGCTGGTTACGCTGACCGACCATACCCGCCGCGACCGAGTCGGCCACGGTCTCCTCGGCCGAGTCGGTGACGGTGCCCTCGGCCTCGGCCGCGGCCGCCGCCTTGGCGTCCGCCGCGCGCCGCTGGGCGACCCGCTTGGCGAGCGCCTTCATCTCCGGGGTCTGCTCCTTGAGCTGGGCGAGCAGCGGGGTGGCGACGCAGATCGAGGAGTAGGCACCGGCCGACAGGCCGATGAACAGCGCCAGCGAGATGTCGTTCAGGGTGCCGGCGCCGAGCAGGCCGCCGCCGACGAAGAGCAGACCGGCCACCGGCAGCAGCGCGACCACGGTGGTGTTCAGCGAACGCACCAGGGTCTGGTTGAGGCCGGCGTTGGCCGCCTCGCTGTAGGTGAGCTTGTTCTGCTTCTCGATGTTCTTGGTGTTCTCCTTCACGGTGTCGAAGACGACGACCGTGTCGTAGAGCGAGTAACCGAGGATGGTCAGGAAGCCGATCACGGTGCCCGGGGTGACCTCGAAGCCCACCAGGGCGTAGACGCCGATGGTGATCACCAGGTCGTGGACCAGGGCGACCAGCGCGGCCACCGCCATCCGCCACTCGAAGGCGATCGCCAGGTAGGCGGTGACCAGGACCATGAAGATGACCAGGCCGAGCAGCGCCTTCTGGGAGATCTGGTGGCCCCAGCTGGGGCCGACCACCTGGGCGTTGATGTCCGAGCTGGGCACCTTCAGGTCGTCGGAGAGCTGCTTGACGACCTGGTCCGAGGCGACCTTCTCGCCGGCGCTGACCTGGATCCGGATCTTGCCGTCACCGGTGGACTGCACCTGCGAGGTGGAGTCCCCGGTGATCTTGTTGATCTCGCTCTGCGCCTGGGAGACGCTGAGCCCCGGCTTCTGCACCGTGTAGACGGAGCCGCCCTTGAACTCGATGCCCAGGTGCAGGCCGATCACGGTCAGGCCGATGATCGCGGCGCCCGCGATCGCCGCGGAGATGCTGTACCAGAGCTTGCGGCGGCCGACGAAGTCGAAGCTGACCTCGCCCTGGTAGAGACGGTGGCCGAGGTTGCTGAAGCGCGACATTGCGTCAGGCCTCCTTGACGGCGGCGGAGGTGGCGGCGGGACGGCGGCGGGTGCTGCGCAGCGGCGGCCGGGCGCCCAGGCGCTTCGGGTCCAGGCCCGACCACGGGTGACCGTCGGAGAAGAACTTCCTCCGGGCGAGCAGCGTGATCAGCGGCTTGGTGAAGAGGAAGATCACCACGATGTCGAGCAGCGTGGTCAGGCCCAGGGTGAAGGCGAAGCCCTGCACCTTGCCGACCGAGACCACGTACAGCACCGCGGCACAGAGGAACGACACGAAGTCCGAGACCAGGATGGTGCGGCGGGCCCGCGGCCAGGCGCGCTGGACGGCCGGGCGCAGCTGGGCCCCCTCGCGGACCTCGTCGCGGATGCGCTCGAAGTACACGATGAAGGAGTCGGCGGTGATACCGATCGCGACGATCGCACCGCAGACGGCCGGCAGGTTGAGCGCGAAGCCGATGCTGGCACCGAGCAGCGTCATGATCGAGTAGGTCAGCGCCGCGGAGACCACCAGACCGCCGATCGACACCAGGCCGAGGCCGCGGTAGTAGACCAGCGAGTAGATGATCACCAGCGCCATGCCGATCGCACCGGCGATCAGACCGGCGTGCAGCTGGTCACTGCCGAGCGCGGCGGTGACGGTGGTCACGTCGCTCTTGTCGAAGCTCAGCGGCAGCGCGCCGAAGCTCAGCACGTTGGACAGGCCGCTGGCCTGGTCCTGGGTGAACGAGCCGGAGATCACGGCGTTGCCACCGGTGATCGACTGCGACACGTACGGGTGGGAGACGACCTTGCCGTCCAGCACGATGGCGAACTGGTTGGCCGGCTGCTGCTGGGTGGCCAGCTTGCCGGTGGTGTCGGCGAACTGCTTGGAGCCCTGGTCGTTGAACGACAGCTGGACCTGCCAGCCGGAGGCGTGCTGGGTGTCGTAGCCGGCCGCGGCCTTGGAGACGTCCTGGCCGTTGACCGCGACCGGGCCGAGGGCGAACTTGAACCAGGTGTTCTGCTCCTTGTCGTAGGAGCAGGCAACCGCGTTCTTCGTCGGGTCGGTCTGGTAGTCGATCCGCTGGCCGGCCACCGAGCAGTCGAGCGCGGTGAACTGCTGCTGCAGCTCGGTCGGCACGGTGCCCTGGGTGGTCAGCGCGGTGATGTCGGCCGGGCTGGTCGGCACCGCGGTGGCGGCGGCCGACGGGGCGGCACTGCCGGACGGCGCGGCGGACGCGGAGGCCGACGCCGACGCGGTGGCGCCGGCGGAGGCGCTCGGGTCCGCGGCCTTCAGGCCGTCGGAGACGGCGCGGCCGGCCTTGGACGGGCTGGCCGAGGCGCTGCCGCTGGGGGCGGCGCTCGCGCCGGAGCTCGCGGCGGCCGAGGCGCTCGGCGAGGCGGAGCCGGAGGGCGCGGCCGAACCGGACGGCTTGGCGCTGGGCTGGGCGGGGAGCGGGCCGGACATCGCGGTGGCCAGCACCGGGCGGAAGTACAGCTTCGCGGTGGTGCCGACCTGCTCGGCAGCCTGCTGGCTGTTGGTGCCCTTGGGGATGTTGACAATGATGTTGTCATTCCCCTGGGTCTGGACCTCGGCCTCGGACACACCGAACGCGTTGACGCGCTTCTGGATGATGTTGACCGCGGTGTCCATGTTGGTCTGGTTGATCGCGGCCTTGTCCTTGGACGTGGCGGTCAGCGTGATGCTGGTACCGCCCGCAAGGTCGATCCCGAGGCGAGGCGTCCTGTGGCCCGTCCCGAACATGAGGGCGACCAGTCCGACGGTGACCACCAGGATGAGGGCCAGTGCCCTCGCCGGGTAACCGTCGCGCGGACGCGACTTGGGTGTTGCCACCTTGCTCGTTTCTCCCTGTCCCATGCCGCTGGCACTGCGCCGCCGGCCTGCGATGGCAGGCGGCGGCGCGAACCGCGGACAACCGTGAAGTTGTGCAGACTGCTCTTACTACTTGGCGGCGGGCTTGTCGAGGTCGGCGACCTCGTCGGCCACGGCCTCGTCCACCGCGGCGTCGGCCTCGGCGGCCTCGACCTCGGCCTCGTCCTGCTCGGGCCGGCCGTTGACGATCTCGTCGTACTCCTGGGGGTCGACGACCGCGGCGACGGCCTGCTTCGAGAAGTGGGTCACCACACCGGGGGCGATCTCCAACTCCACGCTGTTCTCGTTGATCGCCTTGACGGTGGCGTAGAGGCCACCGATCGTGCGCACGGCCGAACCCGGTTCCATGGCCGACTGCATGTTCGCCTGCTGCTGCTGGCGCTTCTTCTGAGACCTCATCATGACGACCACGAGGACGACCATGAGGATGGGGAAGAGGAGAGTAATCACTGCGACGGGTCCTTTAGGTGCCACCCGGCGGGTGGCCAGTGGAGATGGACGACCCGCCGGGGTGAGACGGGGCGGTCCGGCGAAGTCTAGGAGACCCGCTGAGATCGGACAACGCCAAGCATCGCATCCTTGAGCCAGCGGTGGCGAGTGCGCAGTGTGTCACGCGTCACTTGTCCCGAAGAGATCGGTTTGGGTAGGTACCACCCCGCGCCCGCCGCCCTGGACCGGCGGGACCAGGCCGAGGTGCTGCCACGCGGCGGCGGTGGCGATCCGCCCGCGCGGCGTGCGGGCCAGCAGTCCCTCGCGCACCAGGAACGGCTCGGCCACCTCCTCGACCGTCTCGGCCTCCTCCCCCACCGCGACGGCGAGCGTCGACAGACCGACCGGGCCGCCGCCGAACAGCCGCAGCAGCGCGTCCAGCACCGCGCGGTCCAGCCGGTCCAGACCACGCTCGTCCACCTCGTAGACCGCCAGCGCCCGGGCCGCGATCGCGGCGGTGACCACCCCGTCGTGCTCGACCTGGGCGTAGTCGCGCACCCGGCGCAGCAGCCGGTTGGCGATCCGGGGCGTGCCGCGGGAGCGGCCGGCGATCTCGGCGGCGCCCGCCGGGTCGATCTCCACGTCCAGCAGCGCGGCCGAGCGGTGCACCACCTGCTGCAGCTCGGCGGGGGCGTAGAACTCCATGTGGCCGGTGAAGCCGAACCGGTCGCGCAGCGGCGGCGGCAGCAGGCCGGCCCGGGTGGTGGCGCCGACCAGGGTGAACGGCGGCAGTTCCAGCGGGATCGCGGTGGCGCCGGGCCCCTTGCCGACGATCACGTCGACCCGGAAGTCCTCCATCGCCATGTAGAGCATCTCCTCGGCGGGGCGCGACATCCGGTGGATCTCGTCGAGGAAGAGCACCTCGCCCTCGGTGAGCGAGGAGAGGATCGCCGCCAGGTCGCCGGCGTGCTGGATGGCCGGACCGGAGGTGATCCGGATCGGCGCGTTCAGCTCGGCCGCGATGATCATCGACAGCGTGGTCTTGCCCAGGCCGGGCGGGCCGGAGAGCAGCACGTGGTCGGGGGCGGCGCCGCGCTTGCGGGCCGCCCGCAGCACCAGCGAGAGCTGCTCGCGGACCCGCTCCTGGCCGATGAACTCGTCCAGCAGCTTGGGCCGCAGCGCCGCCTCGACCGCCTGGTCCGCGTCGTCGGCGGCCGCGCCCACCAGCCGGTCGGCGGGGTCGGAGTCGTACGGGCTCATCAGTGCTGGCTCCATGTCGACAAGTTGATGAAAGGTCAGATCGGTAGGTCGCTACGACCGACGGCTCAGCGGGCCCGGCTCAGGGTCCGCAGCGCGGACTTGAGCAGCGCGCCGACGTCGGTGCGGGCCTGCGCCTCGGCCTCGGGGGTGACCGCGGCCACCGCCTCGTCCGCCTCGCGCGGCGCGTAGCCGAGGCCGACCAGCGCGGCGTGCAGCTGCTCGCTCCACGGCGCCGGGCCGCTCGCCACCGGCTGCTGGGCCGGCACCGACCCGTGCGGGGCACCGAGCTTGTCCTTGTACTCCAGCAGCAGCTTGGCCGCCTTGGCCTTGCCGATCCCGGGGACCTTGATCAGGGCCCGCTCGTCGCCCTGGGCCACCGCGACCCGCAGCGCGTCGGGGCTGTGCACGCCGAGCATCGCCTGGGCCAGCCGCGGCCCCACGCCGGGTGCGGCCTGCAGCACCTCGAAGGTGGCCCGCTCGTCGTCGTCGGCGAAGCCGTAGAGGGTGAGCGAGTCCTCCCGCACCACCAGCGAGGTGGCCAGCCGGGTCGGCTCGCCGAGCCGCAGCGCGGCCAGCGTGGTCGGGGTGCACTGCACCGCCATGCCGACCCCGCCGACCTCGACCACGGCCGTACCGGCCGAGAGGGCGGCGACCGGTCCCTGAACGAAGGCGATCACGGGCGGTACTCCTTGGTCCTGGGGGAGGCGGTGCGGGCCAGCGCCGCCGAGAGCTTCTGCTGGGCGCTGCCCCGCCAGATGTGACAGATCGCCAGCGCCAGCGCGTCCGCCGCGTCCGCCGGCTTGGGCGGGGCGTCCAGCCGCAGCAACCGGGTCACCATCGCGGTGACCTGGGCCTTGTCCGCCCGCCCCGATCCGGTGACGGCCGCCTTGACCTCGCTGGGGGTGTGCAGCACCACCGGGATGCCGCGCCGGGTGGCGCAGAGCATGGCCACCGCGCTGGCCTGCGCGGTGCCCATCACGGTCGAGACGTTGTGCTGGGCGAAGACCCGCTCGATGGCGACCACGTCCGGGCGGTGGGTCTCCACCCACTCCTCCAGCCCCTGCTCGATCGCCAGCAGCCGCAGCGGGACCTCGTGGTCGGCCGGGGTGCGCACCACGCCGACGCCGACCATCCGCAGCGCCCGGCCCGGTGCACCGTCCACCACGCCGACCCCGCACCTGGTCAGCCCCGGGTCCACACCCAGTACCCGCACCGTCCCACCCTTCGTCCGCGGCCCCGGGCCGCACGGTCGCCATCCGCAGCGCCCGGCCCGGTGCACCGTCCACCACGCCGACCCCGCACCTGGTCAGCCCCGGGTCCACACCCAGTACCCTG
>NZ_JBHYKG010000403.1:0-6618 GCF_042741245.1 Kitasatospora sp. NPDC058965 | reverse complement strand
GCCCCCCAGCGGTCAACGGGGGGGGGCCCGGGGGGGCGGCGGGTGAAGGGTCGCGCCCCGTCCGACGGGTCGACCGGCGCTGCCGGGGACGACGTGTGGTCGTCCGTCAGAACTGGGCGCTCACGGTGACCCCGCTGAAGGCACTGCGGCCGTACAGGCTGACGTAGCGCCAGCCGGCCGCGGTGTTGCTGACGGTGAGCGAGTGCGTCGTCCCGCCACCGGTCGAACTGGCAGTGGCATTGCTGGAGTTGGCCCAGGTGGTCGGGCTGTAGTAGAGGTCCGCGTCACCGCTGCCGCCACTGGTGGTGACGGTCAGGGTGGTGGTGCCGGCCGGCAGGTAGACGTCCAGGTAGTCCAGGTCGCCCGCGCGCCCCGACTGGTTGGCCAGCGAGCAGTTCTGGCCCAGGGTGGAGGAGTTGCCGGAGCAGGCCGGCAGCGGTGCCGCGAGGGCCACGTCGTCGAAGACCGTCGAGGTGGGGTCGCCCGCGTAGTCGTCGTCGTGGCTGGCCAGCGTCAGCGTGTAGCTGTGCCCGGCGGTGACCGGCGCCGTGACCGGGGTCCACCCGGAGTTCGCGGCGCAGGTCCTGGCCAGTACGGTGCTGCTGGTGCCGGCGGTGTTGTCCGCGAGCGTCGCGGTGGCCCAGTCGTAGGCGACGGTGTCGGGGCAGGTCACGTCGTACCAGAACGAGAGCTGGGTGTCCCCGTTCGGCACGGTGAAGGTCTGCGCCGCGGTCGAGTCGCCGTTGGTCGGGCCCGAGCCGCCCAGCTGGAGCGCGTAGCTGCCGCCGTGCGCACCGGAGTTGACCACAGCGGCGGTGCCGGTGGTGGTCCACGGCGAGGTCGAGCCGCTCTCGAAGTCGCCGTTGGCCAGGGCGCCGCCCTGCGCGCAGGCGCCGGCCGCGCAGGCGGTGAGCCAGCTGTCGAAGTCGGCGTCGTAGCGGGTGCCGATGCCGGTCAGGTAGACCGCGGCGCCGCCGGTGTAGTCGCCGGTCCGGAAGTGCGACAGGATGTTCGCCATGTCGGCCGGGTGCTTCTCGAACATGTAACGCACGGCCAGGTAGCCCCAGTTGTAGACCCGGGTGGTGTCGCCGTACTGGGTCTGCCAGAGGTCGCTGAGCTTGTACTTGTGCAGCGCCGCCTGCGCTGTCGCGTCGTCGTAGGTGACACCGCGGTAGGAGTACGAGACGTACTCGGCCAGGCCCTCGACGTACCAGATGTCCGGGACGACGGTCTCCTGGGCGAACGTGCCCTTGGTGTTGTACACGCCGTCCAGGTAGTGGGTGTACTCGTGGTTGAGGTTCCACACCCGGGCCACGAAGCCGTCGTCGTACGGCTTCTGGTACTCGATCGAGACCGGCTTGTTGGCCGGGTCGGTGGGGTTGCCGGTCAGCGTCTCGCCACCGTTGTCGGTGTCGTTGCCGAAGATCGGCGAGGAGTAGATCGCGTAGTCCCGCTGACTGGCGAACACCACCATCCGGACGGTGGACTCGTACTGCCCGGGGATCGGGCCGCTGTCCTTGACCAGGCTGTGGAAGTACGGGTCCTGGTTGCGCAGGCTCGCGCAGACCGCGTTCAGGTCGTCGGCCGACAGCGACTGGGCCATGATCGTGCGGTTGTCGCAGGCCATGGTCTGCGGCAGCGCGGCCGCGGTGAGCTGGTCGGCCAGGTTGCAGACGCCGTAGTAGGAGCAGTTGGCCCCGTCGTAGCCGTTGGCCTGGTTGGCCACCTCGACCCAGAGGCGGGCGGTGGGGCCGGTGATCTGCGAGAGGCCGAGCAGCCCCTTGGCCAGCGGGCGCACCTTGGCCTGCAGGGCCGGGTAGGCGACCAGCCGGGTCATGTCCAGGCCGGGGTTGGCGTCCATCACGTCGTTGTCGGTGCTCAGCAGACGGGTGTTGGCCCGGGTGAAGGAGTTCAGCGCGTCGATGATGCTCGGGTCGGCGGTCACCGCGCTGACGAACGCCGGGTTCTGGTTCCCGCGCCACAGCGGGGCCATGAACACGTTGTTCAGGGCGTCGGTCATGTTGACGACGGCGTCCCAGGAGCTGTTGTAGGCCGCCATCAGCCGCTTGTAGGTGCCCAGGTAGTGGTCCTGCAGCACGGCGCTGTCGGTCAGGGTGATCGCCTCGCCGAGCACGTCGCCGTTGGCCGCGGTGACGTCCAGCGCGTGCGGGCCGGCGAAGAAGCTGTCCAGCGCCGTCTCGGTGGCGGTGGCCAGGCTCGCGTCGTACTGGCCCACGTCCTGGGTGTCGTAGAACTGGGCGTAGTAGCCGGCCCGCAGGTAGAGGACGAGTTGCTGGATGCCGGCGGAGTCGGTGCCGTCGTAGCTGCGCGCGGCGGTGTTGAGGGCGGTCGCGACCGGCAGCATCTGGGCCTGCTTGAACGCACCGCCCGCGTTGGCGCCGGTCAGGCTGAACAGCGAGTTGATGCAGTCGGTGGTGGAGGACGCGACGTAGGCGGCGAGCGCGCTGCCGCTGCGGCCCGTGAAGTCCGAGGCGTTGCAGGTCTGGGCCGCCGTGGGGGTGGCGGTCCGGGCGGCGGGCTTGGCGGCCGGCTTGCTCGCCGCCGTGGCGGTGCGCGCGGCCGGCTGCGACCGCAGTGCGGCGGGCAGCGCCTGGGACCGTGCGGCGAACCGCTCGGCGTCGCCCTGGTGCGCGGCGCCCTGCGGCGGCAGCGCGCCGGGGGCCGGCGCGGGCAGGTGGTGGGCGGGGTTGGCGGTGGGGGGATTCGCGGCCGCGGGAACGGCCAGCAGGCCGACCACCGTGCCGAGCGTCGCCACGCCTGCGGCGAAGCTCCTGGGCACAGCTGATCGAAGGCGCATCTCTGCTCCTGGCGGTGTGGGGGATCACTGACTCGATCTCAGAGTCAGGTGTGACATGTAATATTGCGCAGCCTGGAGCAGGGGGCAACGCGTCAACCCATAGGACATCGGGCCGGTCGGGCCATCAGTCCGACCGACCACCCGCCACCGCCGGGGCCGGCAGGCCCTCGGCCGCCACCCCTAAGCCGGCGTGATTACCGGGACCCCGCAATGTCGTATGACCTGTGACATTGTATTGACCGTTCGTCCGATGACAGGATCCAGGCCGCAGACCCTCATCCTCGCCTGACGCCCCGTGAGATCCCCCACCCGAGAAGGACGAAGCCGTTGCCTCTGCGGATATCCCTGCCCACCGTGCTCGCCGGCCTGGTCGCCGGCTGCGCCACCGCGGCCACCCTGCTGCCCGTCACGCCCGCCTTCGCCGCCGCGGCTGCCGCCGCGCCGGCAGCGGTCAGCGCCTCCCCCGTCGTCCCCAAGCCCGTGGGCGCCTTCCTCGCCACCGACCCCGGTGAGGAGACCACCCAGACCGCCCGGACCACCGCCCCGCTGCCGCCGGCGCTGCTCGGCCAGGCCGTGATGGCCCAGCCGGCCGGCACCGGTCTGCAGTTGACCCAGCGCCCCGCCACGGCCCACCCGGCCGCCGCCCGGACCGCCCGGGCCGGCGCCACCGCGCAGGCCGCCCCCCAGACCTGCACCGCCGCCGACTTCGGCGCACGCTCCGGCGCCGACCTGGTCGCCTACGTCAAGGGCTCGACACCGGACTGCATGAACACGCTCTTCGACCTGACCGGCAGCGACGCCGGAACGGTCTTCAAGCAGCAGCAGATGCTCACCGTGGCCAACGCCTTCCACAGCCTGGCCACCGGCTACACCGGCGACGACTCCACCGGCATCCTGCAGTTGGTGCTCTTCCTGCGGGCCGGCTACTTCGTCCAGTCCAACAACGCCTCCGCCGTCGGTCCGTACGACGCCGCCCTGACCAAGGCCACCAAGGCCGGCCTGGACGCCTTCTTCAAGAGCGACCACTGGGAGGACAAGACCGACGCCAACGGCGCGGTGCTGCGGGAGGTCCTCGTGCTCACCGACAGCGCCGACCTGCAGGCCAGCTACCTCGGCGTCTACCGCGAGGTGCTGGACAGCTACGACAACTCGTACAACGCCTTCCCGAAGCTGGTCGGCGCGGTCAACGCCGTGCTCGCCACCCCGCTGTGGCGGGCGAACTGGAACGCCGACTTCGTCAAGGCGGTCGGCGCCGACCCGCGGATCCTCGGCACGCTGTCCGACTTCGCGCTCAGCCACCAGGACCTGCTGTCCGGCCCGAACGCCGCGCTGGACGTCAACGCCGGCAACGACCTGGCCCGGATGACCGGCGACAGCGCCGCCGTCGAGGCCAAGGCCCGACCGCTGGTCAAGCAGGTGCTGGACGCCGCGCCCGTCACCGGCCCCACCGGCCCGCTGTACGTGCACACCGCCTACCAGGCCAACACCTACGACGCCGCCAACTGCTCGACCTACGGCGTCTGCGACCTGCCGGCCAAGCTGACCGCCGCCACCCTGCCGACCAAGCTCGTCTGCGACAACCGCGTGATCGAGACCGAGTCGCTGTCGGCCGCCGACCAGGCCGCCGTCTGCACCAGCCTGCGCGGCGAGGACGGCTTCTTCCACCACCTGGTCCAGGACAGCGGTCCGGTCCCGGGCCAGTACGACAAGACCGTCACGCTGGCGGTCTTCGCCAACAAGGCGGACTACACCACCTACTCCTGGGCCATCTTCGGCAACGGCACCGACAACGGTGGCGAGACCATGATGGATCCGACCGACCCGTCCAACCAGGCCGTGTCGGTGATGTTCCTCAAGTCGTGGAACGACAGCTTCCCGGCCAACGTGTGGAACCTCAACCACGAGTACACGCACTACCTCGACGGCATCTACGACATGAAGGGCACCTTCGGGACCGAGACGTCGGTGCCGAACATCTGGTGGATCGAGGGCGTCGCCGAGTACGAGTCCTACGCCTACCGCGGCCAGACCGACACCGAGGCGATGGCCGAGGCCGCCAAGCACACCTACGCGCTGAGCACGCTGTTCCAGAACACCTACGACAACTCGGACACCACCCGCACCTACCCGTGGGGCTACCTCGCGGTGCGGTACATGTTCGAGAAGCACCCCGACGTCATCCAGTCGATGCTCGGCCACTTCCGCACCGGTGACTACACCGGCGGCTACGCGGTCTACAACTCGCTCGGCACCAGCTACGACGCCGACTTCGACGCCTGGCTGAACACCTGCGCCGCCGGCGCCTGCTACGCCCAGGGCCCGACCGCGCTCTTCGACCAGAGCGTGAACGGCGCGACCGTCACCCTGACCGACCGCTCGGTGCAGACCGGCCCCGGCCGGATCGCCTCCTGGCACTGGACCTTCGGCGACGGCAGCTCCTCGGACCAGCGCAACCCCAGCCACACCTACGCCGCGCCGGGCACCTACACCGTCGTGGAGACCGCCGTCGACAGCAACGGCAAGTCGACCAGCACGGCCACCTCGGCCACGGTCGCCGTCGGCGGCGGCCAGGCCACCCCGCCCGCCTGCACCGACACCCGCGCCGAGGCGCTGGGCCGGAACTGCTCCCGGGCCGACCAGTCCGCCACCGCGGGCCACCTGGTCTACAAGTACCTCTACCTGCCGGCCGGCACCAGCACGCTGACCGTCTCCACCTCCGGCGGCACCGGCATCGCCTACCTCTACTACAACGACGACACCTGGGCCTCCCCCGACGCCTTCACCGCCTCCGCCACCAACTCCGGCACCAGCCAGACCCTCACCGTCACCAACCCGACGGCGGGCTACCGCTACCTGAGCCTGTACGCCGTGACCGATTTCAGCGGCGTGACGATCAGCACCCAGTACTGACAAGCGCGCTGACGATCGGTCAGCTCCGTCCCGGGCACCGCCGTGCGGGCGGCCCATGACGGCGGGTGGCACCCCTGGAGTCCAGGGGCGCCACCCGAGTCGTTCACGGCACCTGCCGCGGGCCGGAGCGCTACGCGACACCCATCTGGTACGGGTTGCCGTAGCTGTTCATCACCGTCCCGCTGCCAGTCGCCAGCCAGAGCGTGCCGTTGGCGTCGGCAGCGTGCCAGGCGACCTCCCACCCACCGGTCGGCAGCGCCACCAGCGAGGGGCTGGAGCCGGCGGCGACACCCATCTGGTACGGGTTGCCGTAGCTGTTCATCACCGTCCCGCTGCCGGTCGCCAGCCAGAGCGTGCGGTTCGCGTCCGCCCCCTGCCAGGCCACCGTGTAGCTCCCGTCCGGCATGGCCGCCAACGAGGGGTTGGTCCCGGGGGCCACGCCCATCTGGTACGGGTTGCCGTAGCTGTTCATCACCGTCCCGCTACCCGTGGCCAGCCACAACGTGCTGTTCGCGTCCGCGCCGTGCCACGCGACCTCCCAGCCACCCGTCGGCAGCGCCACCAGCGAGGGACTCGTCCCCGCGGCGACACCCATCTGGTACGGGTTGCCGTAGCTGTCCATGCCCGCCCCGCTGCCGGTCGCCAGCCAGAGCGTGCGGTTCGCGTCCGCCCCCTGCCAGGCCACCGTGTAGCTCCCGTCCGGCATGGCGACCAACGACGGGCTCGTCCCGGGGGCCACGCCCATCTGGTACGGGTTGCCGTAACTGGTCATCGTGGTGCCCGAACCGGTCGCCAGCCACAACGTGCTGTTCGCGTCCGCGCCGTGCCACGCGACCTCCCAGCCACCCGTCGGCAGTGCCACCAGCGAAGGACTCGTCCCGGGGGCGACG
>NZ_JBHYKG010000402.1:0-6716 GCF_042741245.1 Kitasatospora sp. NPDC058965 | reverse complement strand
GCCCTGCGGCCCCCGCACGGGGGGGGTGGGGGGCCGACCTGCGGTCAGGGCCGGGGCTGCTGCTGGGTGATGCAGTGGATGCCGCCCCCGTTGGCGAAGATCTCGCGGGCGTCGACCAGTTCGACGGTGCGGTCGGGGTAGGCCTCGGCCAGGATGGCGGCGGCCTCCTGGTCGCGGGGGTCGTCGAAGGCGCAGAGGACGACGACGCCGTTGGCCACGTAGTGGTTGATGTAGGAGTAGTCGACCGGCTCGCCGTCCTCGTCGTGCAGCACGGTGGGGGCCGGGACCTCGACGACCTCCAGGCGGCGCCCCTGGGCGTCGGTGGCCGCGCGCAGGACGGCGACCAGCTCCTGGCAGACGGTGTGGTCGGGGTGGGCCGGGTCCGGCTGCACGTGGGCGAGCACCACGCCGGGGCGGACGAAGCTGGCGACGATGTCGATGTGGCCCCGGGTGCCGAACTCGTCGTAGTCGCGGGTGAGTCCGCGCGGCAGCCAGATCGCCTTGGTGGTGCCGAGGTGGGCGTGCAGCTCGGCCTCGACCTCCGCCTTGGTCCAGTCGGCGTTGCGGCCCTCGCCGAGTTGGACGGTCTCGGTGACCAGGACGGTGCCCTCGCCGTCCACGTGGATGCCGCCGCCCTCGTTGATCAGGCGGGAGGCGAAGCGCTGCGCGCCGGTCAGCCCGGCGACCTGCTCGGCGACGTGCTGGTCGTTCTCCCAGCTGGCCCAGGACTGGGCTCCCCAGCCGTTGAAGACCCAGTCGGCGGCGGCGAGCCGGCCGTCGGCGGCGACCAGGAAGGTGGGGCCGATGTCGCGCATCCAGGCGTCGTCCAGCGGGCGCTCGACGATCTGCACGGTCCCGTCGACGTACTCCTCGGCCGCCTTGGTCTCACCGAGGTTGACCACCAGGGTGACCGGCTCGTAGCGGACGACGGTGTTGGCGACCGCGGCCCAGGCGAGCCGGGCGGCGTGCAGCAGCTCGGGGGTGGCGAAGGTCTGGTTGCGGGTGGGGAAGGCCATCCAGGTGCGCTCGTGCGGGTGCCATTCGGCGGGCATCCGGTAGCCGAGCGAGGCGGGGGTGGTCATCGGGGCGAGTCCTTGGGGTTCAGAGGAAGTAGAGGCGGCTGAGCGAGACGCTCTCGCTGGGTTCGGAGCGCAGCGGCTCGCCGTCCAGCGAGACCAGTCCGGTGCCGGCGTCGACGCCGACCTGCCCGGTGCGGGCGTTGCGGACCAGGTCGCCCGGTCCGATGCCGCGGGTGCCGCGGACGCCCACGCGCCGGCGCCGGGTCGGCAGGCGGTCGCCGTTGTCGACCGCGGCCTGCGCCACGAAGGCCACCGAGAGGTCGGCGGCGGTGGCGCCGTGGGCACCGAACTGCGGTCCCAGTACCAGGGGTTCGCAGCGGTCGGTGGAGGCGTTGGGGTCGCCGACCACGCCGTAGGCGGGGAAGCCGGCCTTGAGCACGAGCTGCGGCTTGGCGCCGAAGTGGTCGGGGCGCCAGAGCACGATGTCGGCGAGCTTGCCGACCTCGATCGAGCCGACCTCGTGCGAGAGTCCGTGCGCGATGGCGGGGTTGATGGTGAGCTTGGCGATGTAGCGGAGCACCCGCTGGTTGTCGTCGCCGCCCTCGACGGTGCCGAACTCTCCGTCCAGCGCCCCGCGTTCGGCCTTCATCTTGCCGGCCATGGCGAAGGTGCGGCGCACCGTCTCGCCGGCCCGGCCCATGCCCTGGGCGTCGGAGGAGGTGATGCCGATCATGCCGAGGTCGTGCAGCACGCCCTCGGCGCCCATGGTGCCGGCCCGGATCCGGTCCCGGGCCATGGCGGCGTCGCCGGGCAGGTCGAGCTTGAGGTCGTGGGCGGAGACGATCATGCCGGCCGCCTCGGCGAGCGCGTCGCGGCCGAACGGCAGGGTGGGGTTGGTGGAGGAGCCGATGACGTTGGCGACGCCGGCCATCTTGAGCACGTTGGGCACGTGCCCGCCGCCGCAGCCCTCGATGTGGAAGGCGTGGATGGTGCGGCCCTCCAGCACGGCGAGGGTGTCCTCGACCGACAGGCACTCGTTCAACCCGTCGGTGTGCAGGGCGACCTGGACGTCGTACTGCTCGGCGACGCGCAGCGCGGTGTCCAGCGCGCGGGTGTGCGCGCCCATGTCCTCGTGCACCTTGAAGCCGCTGGCCCCGCCCTCGGCCAGCGCCTCCACCAGCGGGCCCGGGTCGGAGGAGGAACCGCGGCCCAGGAAGCCGATGTTGACCGGCCAGGCGTCGAAGGCGTTGAAGGCGTGCCGCAGCGCCCAGGGCGAGTTGACGCCCACGCCCCAGACCGGGCCGAACTCCTGGCCGATGATGGTGGTCACCCCCGCGGCGAGCGAGGCCTCCATGATCCGCGGCGAGAGCAGGTGGACGTGGGTGTCGATGGCGCCGGCGGTGGCGATCAGGCCCTCGCCGGAGACGATGGTGGTGCCGGTGCCGACCACCACGTCGACGCCGTCCATGGTGTCCGGGTTGCCGGCCCGGCCGATGGCGGTGATCCGGCCGTCGACCAGGCCGATCGAGGTCTTGCGGATGCCCTGGATCGCGTCGATCACCAGGACGTTGCTGATCACCACGTCGCAGGTGGCGCGGACGGTGGCGGCCTTGAGGTGCAGGCCGTCCCGGGCGGTCTTGCCGAAGCCGGCCAGGAACTCGTCGCCGGGCGCCTGGGAGTCGGACTCGACGCGGACGATCAGGCCGGAGTCGCCGAGCCGGATCCGGTCCCCGGCCCGCGGGCCGTGCACCGAGATGTAGTCGTGCGGGGAGATCGCTGTCATGACTCGGGCTCCGCGTCGTCGAAGGTGACCAGGTAGCCGGTGGCGCGGGCCTTGGCCAGGGCGGCCTCCCGGGCGCCGGGGGCGTCGAGCGGGCCGTCGACCAGGCCGGCGAAGCCGATGGCGATCCGGTCGCCGCCGATCGGGACCAGGCCGACCTCGACCACCGCGCCGGGGTCGAAGCGCACCGAGGAGCCGGCGGGAACGGCGAGTCGGGTGCCGTAGGCGGCCGCACGGTCGAAGGCCAGCCGCGGATTGACCTCGAAGAAGTGGTAGTGCGAGGTGACCGAGATCGGCACGGTCGAGGTGTTGTGCACCGGCAGCAGCACGGTCTCCTCGACCGGGTCGTAGCCGGTGCCCGGGCCGGGCAGGGCCGCGCCGGGCGCCTCGTGGCCGAGCGAACCGGCGCCCTGGAAGGGGTCGTTGACCACGGCGAGCCGGGTGCCGTCGTCGAAGACGGCCTCGACCTGGATGACGGTGACCACGTCCGCCACGCCGGGCAGCACGTCGTCGGCGCCGAGCACGCTGCGGCCGGCCGCGATCGCCTCGTGCAGGCGCTTGCCGTCGCGGGCGGCCTCGCAGACGGTGTCGGCGATCAGCGCGGTGGCCTCCGGCACGTTGAGCCGCACGCCGCGGGCGCGGCGGGCGCGGGCCAGTTCGGCGGCTGTGAAGATCAACAGCCGGTCCCGTTCGGTGGGTGTGAGTCGCACGGTGCCTCGCTGTGTTTAGAACGGCGTTCAAACGTGGTGCTGGCCATTGAACCCGGATCGGGTCGTCGTGTCCAGCCTTGCCCGGGTTGCCGGGATCCGCCCGCTGGGTGACCGCTGGGGGTGGTGTCCGTCCGCCGGAGGGTCCGGCCGGGTGCGCGGGGAAGCGGTAGACGGGGTGTCAGCAGGCCGCGCGCCGCGAGCCCCCCGCGCACCACGACCGACGTCCTGTGCACCGTTGCGGCAGCTGGGGGGCGGGGTTGACGATGGATCAACTGATCCGGGCACAGCTGGGGGGCGGGCCTGATGGAGAACCGGAACGACCTCGGCACCGCCACCGCGCTGCGGATCGCGTTGGCCCCGGGGCGGGCGGCCGCGCTCGGACCGCTGCGGGCGCGGTTGCGGGCGGCGCTGGCCGACTGGGGTCTGGCCGCGCTGACGGACACGGCCGAGCTGCTGGCCACCGAGCTGGCGGGCAACGCGCTGCGGCACACCGGGGCGGGCGCGGTGTTCACGGCCAGGCCGACCGGGTCGGGGCGGCTGCGGGTGGAGGTGGCGGACGCCTCGGCCGAGGTGCCGCGGCCGCGCACCGGAGCGGACGCGGACGCGCTCACGGACACGGCGGAGCTGGAGACCGGCGGCCGGGGCCTGCTGCTGGTGGAGGCACTGGCCGCGGACTGGGGGGTGCGGCTGGTCGGCCGGGGGAAGGTGACCTGGTTCGAGCTGCGGCAGTGACCGGCCGCGGCCGGGCCGCGCGCCGCCACGACTAGGCCCCGGACATATGCGGACACAGCGCGAGCGGGAGAACACCGTTCGTGCCGGTCGTGGCGGCATTGCTCCTACGGCGAACATTCGACAGGATAGTGAGAATGTGTGCCCGGACCGGGCTCCCGCCACCCGCGGGAGCGGCCGAGGACCACGAAGCCAGCAGACCGACCCGCCAGGGCAGTCAACCAGGGCAGGAGAACCATGGCGACTGAGCCCGAGCCGCAGGGGCCCGCACGCCTCCCACTCCCTCCGCCGGCCTCCGGCAGCCGCCGCGCGGGGCTGCGCGGCAGCAGCCTGGCGGCGGGCCGGATCGCCGTGCCCGCCGGCCTGCCGACCGTGCAGGCCGTGCAGTCCCGGGCCACCGACTCCACGCCGGACTGGCTGGAGCCGGCCATGGCGGCCAACGGCATCGGCTCCTTCGACTGGGACATCCGGCGCGACCTGATCGAGGCCGACCAGCGCGCGGCGGCGATCATCGGGATGACCGGCGGCACCTTCCGGCTCAGCTCCGAGGCCTTCCTGGCGCTGCTGCACCCCGAGGACGCCCCGGTGGTGCGCCGCCGGGTGGAGCGCGCGGTGGCCGAGCTCGGCCAGTGCGGCGCCTACTACCGCACCGTCTTCCCGGGCGGCACCCTGCACGCCGTGCGGTTCCGCGGCCGGGTGCTGGCCGACGCCTTCGGGCGCCCGTCGCGGATGGTCGGCTTCGTCTGGGACGCCACCGCCGAACTGCACAAGCGCGAGGACGCCGGCCGGCTGGCCGCGCTGCGCGAGGAGCGCTCGCGGTTCATCAAGGAGGCCGCCCGGGCGCTCTCCGAGGCGGTCACGGTGCGCGACGTGGCCCGGGTCTTTACTGAGCTGCCGCTGCCGGGCCTGCCGCCGGACGGCCTGGTGCTGGCCGCGTTCGAGACCGGCCGGCTGCAGATCCTGGGCGCCAGCGGCTACCGCGCCGACTACGTCGAGGCGCACGACCGCACCCCGCTGGAGCCGTTCCAGCCCGCGGCCGAGGCGATCCGCACCCGGCTGCCGGTCTTCCTGGCCAGCCCGCAGGAGTACCAGGCCCGGTTCGCGCAGGCCTGGCCGGTGGCCTCGCGCACCGGCCGCAGCGCCTGGGCCTTCCTGCCGCTGGTGGCCAGCGGGCGGCCGATCGGGCTGTGCGTGGTGAGCTTCGACGACGCCCGCGAGCTCGACGCCGACGAGCGGATCCTGCTCTCCACCCTGGGCGGCCTGGTCGCCCAGTCGCTGGCCCGGGCCCGGCTGCACGACGCCGAGCACGAGCTGGCGGCCGGTCTGCAGCGGGTGATGCTGCCGCGCACCGTGCCGGCCGTGCCCGGGGTGACCACCGCGGTGCGCTACCTGCCGGCCGGCTCCGGACTGCAGATCGGCGGCGACTGGTACGACGTGGTGCCGCTGCCCGGCGGGCACGTGGGCCTGGTGATCGGCGACGTGCAGGGGCACGACGTGCACGCGGCCGGCATCATGGGCCAGCTGCGGATCGCGCTGCGCGCCTACGCGGCCGAGGGCCACCCGCCGGCCGCCGTGATGGCCCGGGCCTCGCGCTTCCTGGCCGACCTGGACACCGACCACTTCGCCACCTGCACCTACGCCGAGGTCAACGTGGACTACGGCGTGGTCTACGCGGTGCGGGCCGGCCACCTGGACCCGGTGGTGCGCCGCGGGGACGGGAGCAGTGCCGTGCAGTCGGTGGTCGGCGGACTGCCGCTGGGGCTGGCCACGGACCAGGAGTACCAGGTCACCCGGTTCAGCCTGGACCCCGGGGAGACCGTGGTGCTGTGCACCGACGGCCTGGTGGAGTCGCGCACCATGGACGTGGACACCGGCATGGCGCGGCTGTGCGAGGCGGTGGCCGGCGAGCTGGAGCCGGGCGCGCAGGACCCGATCGAGGTGCTGGCTGACCGGATCGCGGCCCGGGCCGCCGACTCGGCCGAGCGCGAGGACGACATAGCGCTGCTGCTGCTGCGCTGGGACGGCCCCGAGGGCGGGCTGGCGGCGCAGCAGCTGCGCCGCCGGATCGGGCAGGCCGACCTGGCCCGGGTCGCCGAACTGCGCGGCGAGCTGCGGGACGCGCTGCGCCGCTGGGGGGTGGCCGAGCTGATCGACACCGCCGAGCTGCTCTCCTCCGAGCTGGTCACCAACGCGATCCGGCACACCGACCGGGACGCGATGTTCACCGCGCGGCTGTACCGCGAGGACGGCCGGGAGCCGCGGCTGCGGATCGAGGTGGAGGACGAGTCGGACCTGTGGCCCAAGCGCCGCACCCCCGGCGAGCAGGCCTCCTCGGGCCGCGGCCTGATGCTGGTCGAGGCGCTGGCCGACGCCTGGGGCGTGGAGCCGCGCGGGTCGGGCAAGCGGATGTGGTTCGAGGTCACCGCCACCGGGGCCGGCTGATCCGGTGGCACGGCTGCGGCCCCGGGCACCCGCCCG
>NZ_JBHYKG010000401.1:0-6726 GCF_042741245.1 Kitasatospora sp. NPDC058965 | reverse complement strand
CTGGCGTTGACTTTTGGCACGCTGTTGAGTTCTCAAGGAACGGACGCTTCCTTCGAGTTGATTTCTCAACCCTCCGGGCTTCGTTCTTTCGTGTTCTCAGCTTATCAGACCCGATTCGCACCGTTTTACCGGTCGATTTCTCATCCGAATTCCCGCTGAGCGAGGGGGCCGACCGGGTCGCATCCTGCTGGACGCCTGACCGCAGCTTGGCCGTGTCGTAGACACTACGCTCGGACCAGGCTGTTTGTCCAGCCCGTCCCAACCGTTCGAATCTACTAGCCGGTCAGTTCCGTGTCAACGGTTCTGTCGGCGAAGGAAAGACTACCAGCTCGTGACGGGTCATCCCGCCACGGGCTGCAGGTCGCCGCGGTCGACCGACTCCAGGTCGCCGGTCTCGCCCTCGGCCGCGGCTCGGCGGCCCAGTACCAGGGCGTAGACCAGGAAGAGCAGCTCGGCGGTGACGCCGATGCCGATCCGGGCCCAGGTGGGCAGACCGGACGGGGTCACGAAGGCTTCCAGCAGGCCGCTGACGAACAGGACGACGGCCAGGCCGATGGCCATGCCGATGACGGCGCGGCCCTGCTCGGCCAGGGCGACCGAGCGCGGTCGGGGGCCGGGGTCGATCACCGTCCAGCCCAGGCGCAGGCCCAGCCCGGCGGCGACGAACACGGCGGTGAGCTCCAGCAGGCCGTGCGGGAGCAGCAGGCCGAGGAAGAGGTCGAGGCGGCCCGCCGAGGCCATCAGGCCCAGGCCGACGCCGAGGTTCAGCACGTTGGTGAAGAGCACCGTCAGCACGGGGATGCCGAGGAAGACGCCGAAGACCAGGCACATCGCGGCGATCCAGGCGTTGTTCGTCCAGACCTGGGCCGCGAAGGAGCTGGCGGGGCGGTCGCTGTAGTACGCCTCGTACTCGCCGCCGGGGCGGGTCATCTCGCGCAGCTCGGCGGGGGTGGCCAGGCTGTCCCGGACCTCGGGGTGGGTGGCGACCCACCAGGCGACCAGTGCCGCGCCGAGCAGCGAGACCACCGCGATCGGTATCCACCAGCGGCGGGAGCGGTACAGCGCCGCCGGGAAGCTGACGGTGAAGTAGCGGGCGGCGTCCCGCCAGCCGGCCGCGCGGCTGCCCGTAACGGCGGTGCGGGCCCGCGCCACCAGCGTGGTCAGCCGGCCGACCAGCGCCGGGTCGGGGGCGGTGGCCTGGACCCGGGCCAGGTGGCCGGTGACCCGCTGGTACAGGGTGACCAGCTCGTCCACTTCCTCGCCGTTGAGCCGGCGCTGCCTGCTGAGCGTCTCCAGGCGCGCCCACTGGGCCTGGTGGGCGGCGACGAAGACATCCAGGTCCATGACGGCTCTGCTCCCTCGGACGAACGGCGACTCGGTGGACGGGCGACGCGGCGGACACCCGGTTCGGCGGGTGCGGGCCGGCGAACAGGTGGACGAAGCAGGCTCAGCTTGCCAGAGTCCGTACCGGGTGGGACGGGCCTTCCCCGGCATCGGACGGGTCCGTAGGGTTGGCGCGTTACGTGATCGAGTGGACGGGGCGGGGTTCAGTGAGCGACCTGGTGACGGGGGAGGCCGTAGTCCTCGGCCTGCGGACGGCGAAGTTGCCGAGCCGGGCGTTGGCGCAGTTCCTGGACCTGCTGGCGGAGTTCGCGGTCTTCCTGATCGTGGTGCTGGTGCTGGCGGCCACGCTGGACCAGTTGGACTCGGCGGCCGCCGCCGCGGTGATGATCGCCCTGATGGTGCTGCTGCTGGTCGGGGTGCCGGTCGGGTTCGAGACGCTGAGCCACGGGCGGTCGCTGGGGAAGATGGCGCTCGGGCTGCGGGTGGTGCGGACGGACGGCGGGCCGATCCGGTTCCGGCACGCGCTGGTCCGCGGGCTGGTGGGGATCTTCGAGATCCTCATGTTCAGCGGGGTGCCGGCGGCGATCACGTCCCTGGTGAACGCGGACGGCCGTCGACTCGGCGACATCTTCGCCGGCACGGTGGTGGTCCGGGAGCGGGTGCCGGCCGGGCAGCAGGGGGGCGGGCCGACGGTGGCCCCGCCGCCCCAGGTGATGGCCGCACTCGGCGGTGAGCTGGTCCGGCTGGACTTCTCCGCGGTGCCCGAGGGGCTCTGGCTGGCGGTTCGCCAACTGCTCGGCCGCACCGCCGAGTTGGACCCGGCGGTGGCGCTGCGGATGGCGATGCAGCTGGCCGGCGACCTGTCCGCGCGGGTGCACTGGCCGGTGCCGGCCGGGCTGCACCCGGCGCTCTACCTCGGCGCGGTGCTGACCGAGCGGCAGCGCCGGGAGTGGGAGCGGGCCGCGGCGGCCGGCGCGTTCGCGCCGCCGGTCGTGCCCGCGCCGTACGGGCCGTACGCGCCCTCCCCGCAGCCGGCCGCCCCCT
This sequence comes from Kitasatospora sp. NPDC058965, assembly GCF_042741245.1. Taxonomy (NCBI): domain Bacteria; kingdom Bacillati; phylum Actinomycetota; class Actinomycetes; order Kitasatosporales; family Streptomycetaceae; genus Kitasatospora; species Kitasatospora sp. NPDC058965. Next base: position 4,338 of record NZ_JBHYKG010000401.1, on the reverse strand, counting down.
TCGGCCCGCCGGCCGGGTACGCCGCGCCCGGGCCGCAGCCCGTCCAGTACGGTCAGCCCGTCCAGTACGGCCACCCGGTGCCCGCGCAGCCTCCGGTCGGGCCGGCGACGGGTGTCCCGCAGCAGGCCGGGCAGCCGCAGGACGCGCCGCCGGCGATGCAGCCGATGGCGCCGCCGCCGGTCATGCCCGCCGCCGCGCCGCCGGTCGCACCGAGTGCGCCGGTCCCCGCTCCCCCGGCGCCCGCCGACGAACCGGGGACCGGCTTCGCGCTGCCCGGCTGAGCCGGTCGGACCCCGCTCAGCCCCGGGCCGGCCACGGGTTCGGCGGTGACTCCAGTTCCTCCAGCTCCAGCCCCGGCGCGGCCAGCACCACGTCGCCAGCCAGGTGGACCTCCTGCAGCTCGCCGGTCGCCAGGTCGGTCAGCTGGTACCGCTCGACCCGCAGCGGCCCGCTGTCGGTGGGGTGCTCCTCGACGCCGGCCAGCCGCCAGCCCTGGTCGACGGTGCGCGGGGCCAGGGCCGCGCCGGTGAAGGAGACCAGCCGCACCCGGGCCGTGCCGCCCTCGGCCAGGGCGAGCAGCCGGGCGGTGGCGATCAGGAAGGCCGGCGAGTCCCCGGCGAAGCCGTGCGCCCGGTCGTGCCCCTCGGTGGCGGCGGCGCCGGCGGGGTCGGCCGGGTCGGTCCGCACCCAGGCCACGCCGTCCACCGCTCCTCCGCGCACCTGCCAGCCGCCGGCCCGCAGCTCCATCCGCAGCGGGCGGCTGCGCGAGTCCAGGGTGAGGTCGCAGCTGCTCAGCACCGTGCCGTCCGGTGCGTAGGTCTTGGACACGTACCGCCAGCCGGCCGCGCCCGGGGCGCAGCTGAACCGCTCCTCGCCGAGCGGGCTGCCGTCGTGCGGGTCGTGGTGGGAGTAGCGGCCGTTGGGCATGGTCAGAGCCTACGTGCCGGGAAACGGCGCGGGGCCCGGTACCGTCCGCGGACGGTACCGGGCCCCGCGCCGTTTCCCGGCACGTAGGCTCTGACCATGCCCAACGGCCGCTACTCCCACCACGACCCGCACGACGGCAGCCCGCTCGGCGAGGAGCGGTTCAGCTGCGCCCCGGGCGCGGCCGGCTGGCGGTACGTGTCCAAGACCTACGCACCGGACGGCACGGTGCTGAGCAGCTGCGACCTCACCCTGGACTCGCGCAGCCGCCCGCTGCGGATGGAGCTGCGGGCCGGCGGCTGGCAGGTGCGCGGAGGAGCGGTGGACGGCGTGGCCTGGGTGCGGACCGACCCGGCCGACCCCGCCGGCGCCGCCGCCACCGAGGGGCACGACCGGGCGCACGGCTTCGCCGGGGACTCGCCGGCCTTCCTGATCGCCACCGCCCGGCTGCTCGCCCTGGCCGAGGGCGGCACGGCCCGGGTGCGGCTGGTCTCCTTCACCGGCGCGGCCCTGGCCCCGCGCACCGTCGACCAGGGCTGGCGGCTGGCCGGCGTCGAGGAGCACCCCACCGACAGCGGGCCGCTGCGGGTCGAGCGGTACCAGCTGACCGACCTGGCGACCGGCGAGCTGCAGGAGGTCCACCTGGCTGGCGACGTGGTGCTGGCCGCGCCGGGGCTGGAGCTGGAGGAACTGGAGTCACCGCCGAACCCGTGGCCGGCCCGGGGCTGAGCGGGGTCCGACCGGCTCAGCCGGGCAGCGCGAAGCCGGTCCCCGGTTCGTCGGCGGGCGCCGGGGGAGCGGGGACCGGCGCACTCGGTGCGACCGGCGGCGCGGCGGCGGGCATGACCGGCGGCGGCGCCATCGGCTGCATCGCCGGCGGCGCGTCCTGCGGCTGCCCGGCCTGCTGCGGGACACCCGTCGCCGGCCCGACCGGAGGCTGCGCGGGCACCGGGTGGCCGTACTGGACGGGCTGACCGTACTGGACGGGCTGCGGCCCGGGCGCGGCGTACCCGGCCGGCGGGCCGAAGGGGGCGGCCGGCTGCGGGGAGGGCGCGTACGGCCCGTACGGCGCGGGCACGACCGGCGGCGCGAACGCGCCGGCCGCCGCGGCCCGCTCCCACTCCCGGCGCTGCCGCTCGGTCAGCACCGCGCCGAGGTAGAGCGCCGGGTGCAGCCCGGCCGGCACCGGCCAGTGCACCCGCGCGGACAGGTCGCCGGCCAGCTGCATCGCCATCCGCAGCGCCACCGCCGGGTCCAACTCGGCGGTGCGGCCGAGCAGTTGGCGAACCGCCAGCCAGAGCCCCTCGGGCACCGCGGAGAAGTCCAGCCGGACCAGCTCACCGCCGAGTGCGGCCATCACCTGGGGCGGCGGGGCCACCGTCGGCCCGCCCCCCTGCTGCCCGGCCGGCACCCGCTCCCGGACCACCACCGTGCCGGCGAAGATGTCGCCGAGTCGACGGCCGTCCGCGTTCACCAGGGACGTGATCGCCGCCGGCACCCCGCTGAACATGAGGATCTCGAAGATCCCCACCAGCCCGCGGACCAGCGCGTGCCGGAACCGGATCGGCCCGCCGTCCGTCCGCACCACCCGCAGCCCGAGCGCCATCTTCCCCAGCGACCGCCCGTGGCTCAGCGTCTCGAACCCGACCGGCACCCCGACCAGCAGCAGCACCATCAGGGCGATCATCACCGCGGCGGCGGCCGCCGAGTCCAACTGGTCCAGCGTGGCCGCCAGCACCAGCACCACGATCAGGAAGACCGCGAACTCCGCCAGCAGGTCCAGGAACTGCGCCAACGCCCGGCTCGGCAACTTCGCCGTCCGCAGGCCGAGGACTACGGCCTCCCCCGTCACCAGGTCGCTCACTGAACCCCGCCCCGTCCACTCGATCACGTAACGCGCCAACCCTACGGACCCGTCCGATGCCGGGGAAGGCCCGTCCCACCCGGTACGGACTCTGGCAAGCTGAGCCTGCTTCGTCCACCTGTTCGCCGGCCCGCACCCGCCGAACCGGGTGTCCGCCGCGTCGCCCGTCCACCGAGTCGCCGTTCGTCCGAGGGAGCAGAGCCGTCATGGACCTGGATGTCTTCGTCGCCGCCCACCAGGCCCAGTGGGCGCGCCTGGAGACGCTCAGCAGGCAGCGCCGGCTCAACGGCGAGGAAGTGGACGAGCTGGTCACCCTGTACCAGCGGGTCACCGGCCACCTGGCCCGGGTCCAGGCCACCGCCCCCGACCCGGCGCTGGTCGGCCGGCTGACCACGCTGGTGGCGCGGGCCCGCACCGCCGTTACGGGCAGCCGCGCGGCCGGCTGGCGGGACGCCGCCCGCTACTTCACCGTCAGCTTCCCGGCGGCGCTGTACCGCTCCCGCCGCTGGTGGATACCGATCGCGGTGGTCTCGCTGCTCGGCGCGGCACTGGTCGCCTGGTGGGTCGCCACCCACCCCGAGGTCCGGGACAGCCTGGCCACCCCCGCCGAGCTGCGCGAGATGACCCGCCCCGGCGGCGAGTACGAGGCGTACTACAGCGACCGCCCCGCCAGCTCCTTCGCGGCCCAGGTCTGGACGAACAACGCCTGGATCGCCGCGATGTGCCTGGTCTTCGGCGTCTTCCTCGGCATCCCCGTGCTGACGGTGCTCTTCACCAACGTGCTGAACCTCGGCGTCGGCCTGGGCCTGATGGCCTCGGCGGGCCGCCTCGACCTCTTCCTCGGCCTGCTGCTCCCGCACGGCCTGCTGGAGCTCACCGCCGTGTTCGTCGCCGCCGGGCTGGGCCTGCGCCTGGGCTGGACGGTGATCGACCCCGGCCCCCGACCGCGCTCGGTCGCCCTGGCCGAGCAGGGCCGCGCCGTCATCGGCATGGCCATCGGCCTGGCCGTCGTCCTGTTCGTCAGCGGCCTGCTGGAAGCCTTCGTGACCCCGTCCGGTCTGCCCACCTGGGCCCGGATCGGCATCGGCGTCACCGCCGAGCTGCTCTTCCTGGTCTACGCCCTGGTACTGGGCCGCCGAGCCGCGGCCGAGGGCGAGACCGGCGACCTGGAGTCGGTCGACCGCGGCGACCTGCAGCCCGTGGCGGGATGACCCGTCACGAGCTGGTAGTCTTTCCTTCGCCGACAGAACCGTTGACACGGAACTGACCGGCTAGTAGATTCGAACGGTTGGGACGGGCTGGACAAACAGCCTGGTCCGAGCGTAGTGTCTACGACACGGCCAAGCTGCGGTCAGGCGTCCAGCAGGATGCGACCCGGTCGGCCCCCTCGCTCAGCGGGAATTCGGATGAGAAATCGACCGGTAAAACGGTGCGAATCGGGTCTGATAAGCTGAGAACACGAAAGAACGAAGCCCGGAGGGTTGAGAAATCAACTCGAAGGAAGCGTCCGTTCCTTGAGAACTCAACAGCGTGCCAAAAGTCAACGCCAG
>NZ_JBHYKG010000400.1:0-6807 GCF_042741245.1 Kitasatospora sp. NPDC058965 | reverse complement strand
GCACCGGTCCGCCCCGGCGTTCGCGCCGCCCGTCCCGCGGGCCGCGCTGGACCCGGCGCGGGCGGGCAGCGCCGCCATGCCGCCGACCCCGATGGTGCAGCGGCTGCGCGAGGCACCCGTCACCCGGGCCCCCGAGACCCGCGCCGCGCAGTTCCCCGAACCCGCGGCCGCACCGGCCGCGGTGCCGAGCACCGCGCCGGCGACTCCGACCCCGGCGGCGGCCGAGGCCAAGGAGGCACCCGCCCCCGACGGCACCGCCGTGCTCGCCGCGCTGGACCGCGCGCACCTCGACGAGCTGGCCCGCCGCCTCGCCGCACCGATCGGGCGACTGCTCCGCAGCGAGCTGCGCCTGGGCCGCGAGCGCTCCGGCCGCCTGACGGACGGTGGCCGATGACCAGCAGCAGGACCACGTCAGGAGACCCTCGATGACCACCGCGATCGACCCGGGCACCACCGTCCACTTCCGCCTGCAGTTCACCGGCGTGGACCTGGGCCTGTTCACCACCTGCTCGGGCCTGGGCGCGCAGGTGGAGGTGGAGCAGCGGCCGGAGGGCGGCAACAACGGCTTCGTCTGGCAGCTGCCCACCCGGGTGACCTTCCCCAACGTGACGCTCACCCGCGGTCTGACCGCCGACAGCGCCAAGGTGGCGACCTACCTGGCGAACCTGCAGCAGCGGGTGACCCGGGGCACGGCGCAGATCACCGCGCTGGACCCGACCCTCGCGCAGACGATCGCCACCTGGTCGCTGCGCGAGGTGATCATGGTCCGCTGGACCGCACCCTCCTTCGACCCGTCCCGCTCCGAGACGGCCGTCGAGTCCGTCGAGCTGGCCCACCACGGCTTCCTCTAAGCCGCCCCTGACCCAGGAGAAGGACTGACATGCCCGGCACCCCCGCCAAGGCCACCCTGACGGCCTATCAGCCGCCGACCCTGGAGGGCGAGCCGCCCGGTGGTGCGATGGGCGGCCCGGTCACCTTCCAGTTCAACCCGCACACGCTGACCCTGTCGAAGGGCACCAACTGGCTGCAGAACCCGGCCACCAAGATGGAGCTGGGCACCGCCGAGTTCCGCGGCCGCCAGCCCGCCAAGCTCTCGGTCGAGCTCTTCCTGGACGCCACCGCCAACCACGACAACAGCGTGGCCACGGCGGTGGACACGGTGCTGTCCTGGTGCTCCCCGGTGAGCGAGGAGATCGGGCTGCCGCCGTGGGTGAAGTTCGCCTGGGGGTCGTTCAAGGCGGTCGAGTTCTACGGCTACCTGGAGAGCGTCACCGCCACCTACACCCTCTTCGACATCGACGGCCACCCGCTGCGCGCCACCTGTGCGGTGCAGATCACCGAGGCCGCCGAGATGACGAAGGGCCAGAACCCGACCTCCGGCGCGCTCTCGGCCCGGCGGGTCCACCAGGTGGTCGGCGGGGACAGCCTGGAGCTGCTGGCCTACCGGGAGTACGGCGACGCCACCGCCTGGCGGCGGATCGCCGAGGCGAACGCGATCGACGACCCGATGCGGCTGCGCCCGGGCGTCGAACTGCTGGTCCCGGCCCGTGACGAGCGGCAGGAGGGGTAGCCGTGACGGACGGCGCCAACGTCAACAGCTTCGTGATCGGCACCCCCGGGCCGCTGCCGCCGCTCTGGCGGGACCGGCCGATGGAGGTCCGGGTGGAGGAGGGCGGCGGTCTCGCGGCGGTGGCCGAGGTCCGGGTGCTCGACCCGGAGCGGAAGCTGCTGGGCCAGACCTCGATCACGATCGGCGGGAAGTTCACGGTGCAGGCGAAGGCCGGTCCCGCGGCCCCGCTGCGCCCCATGTTCGCGGGTGAAGTGATCGCGCTGGAGGCCGACTTCGACGGTGCGGGCACGTACACCACGATCCGCGCGCTGGACGTCTCGCACCGGTTGCAGCGCGGTCGGCGGATCGCCGGCTACCCCATGATGAAGGCCTCGGAGATCGTGGTCCAGCTGGCCGGGGCGGCCGGGGTGGCCCTCGGCACGGTCGACGCGACCAGCACCGAGTACGAGTACCTGACCCAGCCGAACGTCTCCGACTGGGAGTTCCTGCGCACCCTGGCGCTGGAGAACGGCCGCGAGCTGGTGGTCGAGGACGGGGTGCTGAACTTCCGCAAGCCGGTGGCGGCGGCCGAGGCACCGGGGCTGTCGACCACGCCGGACAAGAATCCGTTCGTGCTGGAGCTGGGCAAGAACGTGCTCGCGGTGCGGTCCTCGGTGAACTCGGTCAACCAGGTCGGCACCGTGCGGGTGCGCGGCTGGGACGTGCGCAACAAGCTCGCGGTGAACGCCGAGGCACCCGTGCTGCCCAGTCCGGAGCAGCAGTTCGGCCTGACCCCCGCGCAGGCGGTCGGCCCGTTCCCGAAGGCGGAGCTGCTGGTCGCGGACACCCCCTACCGGACCGAGGCGGAGGCGACCGCGGTGGCCACCGCGCTGGCGGCCGACCAGGCCGCGGCGCTGGGCGAGTTGGACGTGACCGTGCGCGGCACGCCGGAGCTGCGGGTGGGCACGCCGGTGACCCTGACCAAGGCCGGTGCGCCGTTCGACGGCAAGTACACGGTGACCGCCGTTGCGCACCACTACCTGCGCGGGATCGGCTACGAGACCCGGCTCACCGTCAGCGGCCGGCAGGACCGCACGCTGTTCGGCCTGGCCGCCGCGGCCACCGCGCCGGCCCGGTCGCCGCGGGTGCCCTCGGTGGCGACCGGGATCGTGGTGGACGTGCTGGCGGACGGGCAGACCCCGCAGGACGGCTACCCGGGCCAGCTGCAGCAGGGCTGGGTCAAGCTGAAGTTCCCCTGGTTGTCCGACAGTTCGGCCGCCGACGCGCGGGCCTACCAGAGCGACTGGGTGCGCGTGGTGCAACTCGGCGGTCTGAACGGCGGCGGGCTCTTCTGCCCGGAGATCGGCGACGAGGTGCTGGTCGCCTTCGAGCAGGGCCTGCTGGACCGGCCCTATGTGTTGGGCGGGCTGTACAACGGCCACGACGATCCGACGCCGGTGCCCGGCAAGCTGCTCGGCGCGATGAAGAAGGTGGCCCGGCGCACCGTCGCCAACCGCGACGGCGACCGGCTGGAGCTGCTCAGCAACCCGGCCGCCGACGAGGGCCTGCGCCTGGCCACCGGGGACGGCCGGCTGACCGTCACGCTGGACCGCAGGACGCACGAGATCCGGGTGCAGGCGTCCCGCGGCGCGAAGGTGAGCGTGGTCGCCGACGGCGACGTGGACGTCCAGGGCCGCAACATCACCCTGGGCGCCGCCACCGGCCGGGTCTCGGTCCACGGCGAACAGGTCTCGATCGGCGCGACCGCCGAGATCAGCATCAACGCCCCGCTCGTCAAGCTAAACTGACGAGCCATCAGAGAGAAGAGAATGCCCATGCCACCGGCCGCCAGGGTAGGTGACCCGGTCAGCCAGCTGTACGTGCCCGAGATCGGCGGCCCGCCGACCGGAACCCTCGGTCCGCCCGGCGGGCAGGCGCTGCCGCCCGGCCCGAGCATCGGACCGCTGCTCGGCGTGCCCTCGGTCCGGATCGGCGGTGAACCGGCCGCGGTGGTCGGCACGGTGGCCGTCTGCGCGCCGCACGCGGAGCTGCTGATGGGCAACCTGGTGCTGCCGTCGCCGCCGACGACCGGCGGCCTGGTGCTGATCGGCGGGTTCCCGGCCGCCCGGATGGGCGACAAGCTGACCTGCCAGGCCGCGATCAGCGGCGGCGACCGCACCGTGCTGATCGGAGGGATCTGAGATGCCCGAGCAGTTCGTCGGCTCCGGGTGGGCCTTCCCGCTGCGCACCGACCCGACCGGCCGGATCGCCCTGGTCGACCAGGACCGGGAGATCGCCGAGTCGATCCGGCTGGTGCTCTCCACCGCGCCCGGTGAGCGGCCGATGCGCCCGGAGTTCGGCTGCGGGGTGCACCACTACGTCTTCGCGCCCACCGACGCGGACACCGCCGGCCGGATCTCCGAGGAGGTGCGCCGGGCGCTGGAGCGCTGGGAGCCGCGGATCGAGGTGGACGCGGTCGAGGTCTCCTACGACCGGGTCGAGGTCGGCACCCTCTACATCGACATCCGCTACTCGGTGCGCGGCACCAACAACCCGCGCAGCCTGGTCTTCCCGTTCTACGTGATCCCCGAACACACACCGGTGGACCTGCCGGTCCCCGGCTCCCAGGAGCACCGCTGATGGCCCTGCCCGCACCCAATCTCGACGACCGCCGGTTCCAGCAGTTGGTGGACGAGGCCAAGCGCTTCGTCCAGCAGCGCTGCCCGGAGTGGTCGGACCACAACGTCTCGGACCCCGGGGTGACCCTGATCGAGGCGTTCGCGCACATGACCGACCAGCTGCTCTACCGGCTGAACCGGGTGCCGGAGAAGAACTACCTGGCCTTCCTGGACCTGATCGGGGTCAAGCTGTTCCCGGCCACCGCGGCCGCGACCGACCTGACCTTCTGGCTCTCCACCCCGCAGCAGCAGCCGTTGCGCCTGCGCGAGGGCACCGAGGCGGCCACCGTCGGCAGCGGCCGCAGCGACCGGGTGGTCTTCGCCACAGAGCGCGAACTGGCCATCGTCCCCTGCACGTTCGAGGCGCTGCTGACGCAGGCCGGGGACGGCCGGCCGGTGGACCGCAGCGCCGAGCTGCTGGACGGGCGGGACGTGGCCTGCTTCGCCGCCACCCCGGTGGTCGGCGACCTCTTCCTGATCGGCCTGTCGGACGCGGTGCCGCACTGTGCGGTGCTGCTCGACCTGGACAGCGTGGTCGAGGGCGTCGGTGTCGACCCGCGCCAGCCCCCGCTGGTCTGGGAGGCCTTCGACGGCGACGCCTGGCTGCCCTGCGAGGTGGACAGCGACGGCACCGGCGGCCTGAACCGCCCCGGCGAGGTGGTGCTGCACGTCCCCGGCGGGCACGCGGTCGCCACCGTGGCCGGCCGGCGGGCCGGCTGGCTGCGCTGCCGCACCGTCACCGCCCGCCCGGGGCAGCCGTTCTACTCCGCCTCGCCGACCGTGCGGGCGGTGCGCGCCGGGACCGTCGGCGGGACGGTGCCGGCGGTGCACGCGCAGACCGTGGACCAGGAGTGGCTCGGCGACTCCACCGGCACCCCGGGCCAGCGGTTCACCGTCTCCCGGGCGCCGATCCTCAGCGACGGGCGCCCGCTGGTGGTGGAGGTCGCGCCGTACCTGGAGCCGGCCGGCGGCGACGAGCAGGCCGACGACGGCTGGCAGGAGTGGCACGAGGTGGACGCCTTCGGCGACTCGGGCCCCGAGGACCGGCACGTCACGGTGGACCGGACCACCGGGGAGATCGCCTTCGGCCCGGCGGTGCGCGAGGCGGACGGCGTGCTGCGCTGCTACGGGCAGGTGCCCCCCAAGGGCGCCCGGATCCGGGTGCAGCGCTACCGCACCGGCGGCGGGCGGCAGGGCAACGTGGCGCGCGGTGCGCTGAGCGTGCTGCGCAGTTCGGTGCCGTTCGTCTCCCGGGTGGAGAACCGGGAGGGCGCCACCGGTGGAGTGGACGGCGAGACGGTGCAGTCCGCGATGCTCCGCGGTCCGGTCCAACTGCGCACCCAGGACCGGGCGGTGACGGCGGCCGACTACGAGTTGCTGGCCCGCCGGGCGGCCCCCTCGGCGGCCCGGATCCGGGCGCTGGCGGCGGGGCAGGGCGCGGGCGACGGCGGGGTGCGGGTGCTGGTGGTGCCCGGGGTGACCGCCGACGGCGGCGACCGGCTGCGGTTCGAGCAGATGGTCCCCTCCGACGACCTGCTCTCCGGCATCGCCGAGTACCTGGACCAGCGCCGCCCGATCGGGGCCCGGCTGGTGGTCGAACCGCCGTACTACCAGGGCGTCACCGTGGTGGCCCGGGTGATGGCGCGGCGCGGGGCGGCGGTCGGCAAGGTCCGCGAGGCGGCGCTGGACGCGCTCTACCGCTACCTCAACCCGCTGGTCGGCGGGCCGGACGGGGAGGGCTGGCCGTTCGGCCGGCCGGTGCAGTCCGGCGAGGCCTACGCGGTGCTGCAGCGGCTGCCCGGGGTCGAACTCGTCGACCACGTCCAGCTGTTCCCCGCCAACCCGCTCACCGGCGAGCGCGGCGACCCGGTGGACCGGGTCGAGCTGGACCGCAACGCGCTGGTCTTCTCGCACCAGCACCAGGTCCGGGTGGAGGAGCTGTGAGCGGGCGTGCGGCGGTCCCCGGTCTGCGCACCCCGCACCCGCTCGGTGCGCGGCTGCCGGACGTGTACGCGGGGGAGGACTTCACCCAGCGCTTCCTGGGCGCCTTCGACGACGTGCTGGCGCCGGTGTTCGCCGTGCTGGACAGCATGGAGGCCTACTGGGACCCGCGGTTGGCGCCGGCCGACTTCGTGGAGTGGCTGGCCGACTGGGTGGCCGCGCCCGAACCGGCGGAGGGGCCGGACCAGGAGCGCCGCCGGCGGGCGGCCGTCGCGGACGCGGTCCGGACCCACCGGGCCCGCGGCACGCTGGCCGGACTGGCGGACCAGTTGCGCCAGTTGGGCGTCCACGCGGAGATCGGGGACAGTGGCGGCGCCACCTGGTCGGCCACCCCGAACGGTCCGCTGCCCGGGTCGGACCTGCCCACGCTGCTCATCCGGATCCGCGACACCGGCCTGGACGGGGCGGCACTGCGCCGGATCGAACTGGCCGTGGAACGCGACCGCCCGGCCCACGTCCGGTGCCGGATCGAGGTCGTGCCCTAGCTAGGGCCTGTCTGACCATTCCCGCCGGGTCCGGCCCGCCCGGCACCCACTCTCGCCGCACGGCCGAAACGCCCAAGTAGCTCCGCTACGAGGG
>NZ_JBHYKG010000399.1:0-6817 GCF_042741245.1 Kitasatospora sp. NPDC058965 | reverse complement strand
GGCGACCTGTCCTCCCCCCCGCCCCGATCGGGGATGTGGTTGGGGGGGTGGGCCCCCCCCGCCCCCGTGGCGGGTCCGCCCCACGCCGAGCCCCGTACTGGACCGACGCCCGCCTTCGCCTCGGGCGCAGACCGTCGGTCACTCACGGTCAGAAGTATATTGACCGAGAGCCAACCAACGTACGGAGCTGACACGATGGCACCTCGCGGGGAATCGGTCAACGAGGAGATGCGGCTGCGCTCCCGCCGGCGACTGATGCGGGCCACCACGGACCTGGTCGACCAGCGCGGATACGCGGCCACCACACTGGCCGACATCGCCGAGGCCGCGGGCCTGGCCCGCGGCCTGGTCTCGTACTACTTCGACGGCAAACGGCTGCTGATGCAGTCCGCCACCCACCGCCTGATGCACCTGGAACTGGCCGCCGCACTGGCCGCGCTCGGGCCGGGCGCCACGCCCGAACAGCGGCTGGCCGGCGCGATCGACCAGGTGCTGCACACCGCACTGGACCACCCGCGGGTGATGCGTTCGCACCTGGCGCTGATCCTCGACCCCGACGTGGGCGGCTTCGTCCAGGACCCGGAGCAGCAGCAGCTCGGCGCCCTGCTGCGCGAGGTGCTCGCCGACTGGGGCGCCGCGGACCCGGTGGCCGAACACGCGGTGCTGCGCAGCGCGCTGATGGGCGGCTGCATCGGCGTCCTGCTGCCCGGGGCGCAGACGCCGCTGCCGCCGATCCGCGCCGACCTGTTCGCCCGCTACGGGCTGGCCTGGCACCTGGGCAGACCGCCGCAGGCCGATCCGCCGACCGGCGGGCACCGGATACGGCAGCCGCAGTAGCCGGCGGTGGACGCCCGGCGGATCAGGCCTCGTTGAGAATCGAGCCGAGCAGCTCGACGGTGCGCTCGGGGGTGAGGCTGTCCACGCACAGCCGCTCCATCACCTGGACGTAGGCGTCCACGTCGTCGCGCTTGTCCAGGTAGAGCGCACTGGTCAGCTGTTCCAGGTAGACCACGTCCGCCAGGTCCTGCTCGGGGAAGCGCAGGATGCTGAACGCCCCGCTCTCCCCCGCGTGCGCGCCGAACCGGAACGGCATCACCTGGATCACCACATTGGGCTGCTCGGAGATGTCGATCAGGTACTGCAACTGGCTGCGCATCACCTTGGGGCCGCCGACCGGCCGGCGCAGCGCCGCCTCGTCGATCACCGCCCACAGCTTGGGGCCCTGACCCTCCGTCAGCAGCTTCTGCCGGCGCAGGCGCAGGCCCACCAGGCGGTCGATCTCCTCCTCGCTGAGCACCGGGCGGCTCTGCCCGAAGACCGCGCGGGCGTACTCCTCGCACTGCAGCAGGCCCGGGATGAACTGCACCTCGTAGGTGCGGATCAGCGAGGCCGCCTCCTCCAGGCCGACGTAGGTCTGGAACCAACCCGGCAGCACGTCGCTGAAGCTGTGCCACCAGCCGGACTTGTTCGCCTCGCGGACCAGGCCGAGCAGCGATTCGCGCTCCTCGCCGTCGGTCACGCCGTACAGCGTGAGCAGGTCGGCGACGTCGCGCTCCTTGAAGGAGACCCGGCCCAGCTCCATCCGGCTGATCTTCGATTCCGAGGCCCGGATCTGGTAGCCCGCGTCCTCACGCGTGACACCGCGTGCCTCCCGCAGCCGGCGCAGCTGGGAGCCCAGGAGGATTCGGCGCACCATGGAACCGCCGCCGCCTGGCTGCGCTGTGGTCATGCCGTGGGAACCTCCGCCTCGGGGAAACAGGGCACAGTCTGCCACTATCCGGCCGCTCACAGTGCCCGTGATGGCACAAGGATCTATCAATTTTGCATCGGCACGTCCATCGGCACGTCCATCAGCATGTGCAGATGCACGTGCATCCGGCGTCTGCATATGCCAATGAGCCGACTGCACGTGAATCGACTCTTGCATCCGCCGTGAGCACAGAGCACGATGGTGCACGTGCAGTTGCACGCCCCCTGTGGCAGTCCCGCGGGCATCGCTGTCGACCCCACGCACTTGGTCGCGGCGCTGGCGAAGCGGCCGAGCGAGTCGGAGGTGACCGGCATGACCCCGCCGGGTCCAGCCGTGTCCGCCCCCTTATGGGAGGAGCTCTTCATGGGCACAGGTACGGCTGTGGCCGTCGATCCTGACGTGGCGACCTGCACGCTCCCCCCTCGCTATGACGCGGTACGCACCGCACGCGACTTCGCCCGGACCAGCCTGCACCGCTGGGGCCTCGACGACCTCTTCGACGACGTGGCCCTGGTGGCCTCGGAGTTGGTGACCAACGCACTGCGGCACGCGATCGGCGAGCCGACCTCCGCGGACCTGCCGGGCGGCGTCGGGCGCCCGGGCTTCCCGATCCAGGCCGGCCCCGGACAGAGCGCCGACGGCCGACTGCCGATCCGGATCAGCCTGGTCCACCGGGCTCCCCAACTGGTGTGCGCCGTCAGCGATCCGAGCAGCGCGGGACCGGTCACCCGGGAGGCCGACTTCGTCGCCGAGTCCGGCCGCGGCCTGCACCTGGTGGACTCGTTCAGCAACTCCTGGGGCTGGCACCCGCTGGCCTCGGGGACGGGGAAGGTGGTCTGGGCGCTCTTCCAGGCCCCTGACACCCCGTCCATGGCCGGCGCCTCACTGATACCCGACCTCGGGTCGATCGGCCGCCACCGCCGCTCCGCCTAGGAGCCTTCCGCAATGCCCCGAACGCCGCGCCCTGGCGCGGCGTTCCGTCGTTCCCGTGGGAGTCCCCGCCCGCGCCGCAGCCGGTGTTCGACCGACCGGGCCCGGCGTTCGACCGCGGCCGGCCCAATGCCGAACGCCGTCGCGGCTGCCACCACGACGGCGTCTCCTGGTCCCGTGCTCGCGCCGCCCGGGTCAGGCCACCAGGTGGTCGAACTCGCCGTCCTTCACCCCGAGCAGCATGGCCTCGATCTCGTCCCGGGTGTAGACGAGTGCCGGGCCGTCCGGGAAGCGGGAGTTGCGCATGGCGACGGCGCCCCCGGGGAGGGCGGCGAACTCCACGCAGTTGCCCTTGGAGTTGCTGTGCCGGCTCTTCTGCCAGACCACGCCCTCCAGGTCGCTGGCCGCCATGCCGTTGTACGTGTGGTGCATAGGAATCTCCCAGAGAGCGCTGGAGTGATCGAACCGCTCGGCGCTCGTCCGCTCCGACCGCCGGCCGCCTCCGGCTCGTATGGGCAGCGCGAATGCCTTACTTGTCGTAATGATAACGCTAATGCACGTGCATCGGCATGTGATTTTGCGCGTGCACGCACTTGTACCCGAGGTGACAGAGTGCCCCCTGGGAGGGGTCTGCTGCCGGGCAGAACGGGACAGATGAGGGCGAATCAGCTGGGCGACCGTCACCGCTGGTGGGTTGGACGCACAACGAGCCTGGCCGGTTCAACCCGTTGACAGTGAGGACTCGTGATCAACTTCGCAGCGAGACCCTCACACTCCGTCACATCTGCCCGGCCGGGTCGAGGAACTGCCGGAATTCGGCCGACTTGTCCGGCTCGGAGGCCGTGAGCGGCAGCCGGATGCGGAGTGATCGCGGCCATGTCCTACGATTCTGCGCCATGAGCACTGCAGCCATCCCGGGCGCCCCGCTGCCCGTCCGCACGCCCGGCTCCCGTGCACGGGGGCGCCACCGCCGCCCCGAGCGCCCCGAGGTGCCGGTCGGCGCCCCGACGCTGGTGCTCGCCGTCCCCGCCGAGGCGACGCCGGAGACGGTCGCCGTGGTGGACGAGCTGGTCTCGGTGATCCGCGGCGAGCAGCCGGGCATCGAGGTCGTGGCCGGCTGGCTGCGCAGCGCCGCGAGCACGGAGGCCGCCACCGACGCCGCCGACCGGGCCGAGGGCGAGGCCGGCGAGCCGGTCGAGTACTCGCCGGTCACCGATCGCCCCCGCCCGACCGTCGAGGAACTGCTGGTCGCCGCCGCCGAGGCCGGCCTGCCGGCACCGGTGCTGGTGCCGCTGCTGCCCGGCCCGCACGCCTACGTCGGCCACCTGCAGCAGCTGGCCGCCCAGGCCGGCGCCGTGGTCACCGACCCGCTCGGCCCGCACCCGCTGCTGGCCGAGGCGGTCCACGTCCGGCTGTCCGAGGCCGGGCTGGCCCGCGCCGACCGGGCCCGCCTGTTCGCCATCGCCACCGCCGCCGACGGCGTCGTGCTGACCACGGCCGGCGGCGAGGACGCGGCGGCGGCCGCCGGGATCACCGGCGTGCTGCTCGCCGCCCGCCTGGCCGTCCCGGTGGTCGCCGCCGCCCTGGACGTGCCCGGCTCGGTGGCCGCCGCCGTCGAGCACCTGCGCGCCACCGGTGCGCAGCGCCCGGCGCTGGCCCCGCTGGTGATCGGCCCCGAGGTCTCGGCCGAGCTGCTGCTGGCCGCCACCGAGGAGACCGGCTGCCCGAGCGCGGCCCCGGTCGGCGCCTACCCCACGGTGGGTCAGCTGGCCGCCTCGACGTACCTCGCCGTGCTGCCGGCCCTGCTGCCGCCGCCGCTGGAGGAGGAGCCGGAGCAGGCCGTCGAGCAGGCGGAGGCGGCCGAGCAGGCCTGATCCACCACTGACGGACCCCGCAGGCCCCGTGGCCGCCCCTGGGCGGCCGCGGGGCCTGCGTCGTTCCCGGCCGCCCGGTCCGGGCCGGACCGACGGGTGCCGGCAGGGCGGACCGACGGGACAGGGCCGACGGGACGGGGCCGACGGGACAGGGCCGACGGGTGCCGACGCGCGCCGGCAGGGCGGGCCGACGGGTGCCGACCCAGGCCGGCAGAGCGGGCCTGCGGGTGCTGACGGAGTGCCAACCCGGGGGCAAAACGGACATCTGAGGGCGAGTCGACTTTGGTCTCGAAACGGTAACTGCACCCCCGGGGCGGACCCCGACAGGGCCTCGGCGGGCCCGGAAACGGACGTCGTGAAGGCTTTGTGAAGGCCCCTCGGGCCGACGGCCCGTCACCCTGAAACGGCGGCAACTGCACGGCAGGTGGGGGCACTTGCCCATGCGTTCGGCGACGGTGCATCAGCTGTGCATGATCCTCGATCTTGTGAGGTTAGTGAAGCCCGTGTGACCGCGCTCACAGCTGTTTGCGGAATCAACTTATGCCTGTCTAACGTGCTCCCCGTTCGTGGTCACACGGACCCAGCGGGCCGGACGCCGAGTCCTGCCACCGGCACTGCTGGCAGCGCGAAAACGCACCACGGCAGGAGCGGGGGAACCAGGTAAGCCGCCCGGGCGCCGGTCATCGACCGGAGCACCGGGCTAGGGGTGAAGCCGTGCTCAGCACGGCCGGGCAACTCCAGCCCGAATCCGACAGCTCACCTCGCAGGCGTAGGAGAGGAACGCGTCTTCATGCTGCCCACGACCGCAACGAACCGTCCCGCTCGCAACGCCAAGCGTGCGATCGCCGCCACCGGTCTGCTCGGCCTCGGCCTGGCGCTGCCGTGCATCACCGCCACCACCGCTTCCGCCGCCCCCGTCTCGGTCTGGGACAAGGTCGCCGCCTGCGAGTCGACCAACAACTGGTCGATCAACACCGGCAACGGCTTCTACGGCGGCCTGCAGTTCACCTCCTCCACCTGGGCGGCCTACGGCGGCCACCAGTACGCCTCCGAGGCGAACCTGGCCACCAAGGACCAGCAGATCGCGGTGGCCGAGAAGGTCCTCGCCGACCAGGGCCCCGGCGCCTGGCCGGTCTGCTCCGTCGAGGCGGGCCTGACCCGCGGCGGCGCCGCCCCGCAGGTCGACACCAGCGCCCCGGCCCAGCAGCAGGCCCAGCCGGCCCAGCAGTCCCAGAACAGCGGCTCGCAGTCCTGGCAGGGCACCGCCCAGAGCCACTCGGACCGCCGCCACACCGCCTCGCAGGACGCGGCCCCGGCCGCCCAGCCGGCCACCACCACCAAGACCGAGACCTACACCGTGGTCCAGGGTGACTGGCTGTCCACCATCGCGCAGAGCCACCACGTGGACGGCGGCTGGCAGAAGCTGTACGACCTGAACAAGGCCGCGCTGCCCCAGGGTCCGGACTGGATCTACCCGGGCCAGCAGCTGGTCCTGGGCACCGTCTCGGTCGCCACCCCGGCCCCGGCCGCGCCGGCCGGCAACGACGACAGCACCGACGCCCCGGCGACCACCCCGTCCGCCCCGTCGGTCCGCACCACCAGCGCCACCGCTGCCGCGCAGCCGGCCTCCGGCGCGTTCGCCGCGGCGATCTCCTTCGCCGAGTCCAAGGTCGGCCAGGCGTACATCTGGGGCGGCACCGGCAACGGCGGCTGGGACTGCTCCGGCCTGACCCAGGCCGCGATGGCCAACGCGGGCATCTCCATCCCGCGCGTCGCCGCCGACCAGGCCGCGGCCACCACCCGGGTCTCGCTGAACAACCTGCAGCCGGGCGACCTGCTCTTCTGGTCCAACAACGGCAGCGCCTCGGGCGTGTACCACGTGGGCCTGTACATCGGTGGCGGCAAGTACGTCGAGGCCGCCAACCCGAGCGCGGGCGTGAAGTACGAGACCATCGCGAACTACACCCCGGACTTCGCCGGCCGGGTCTGATCCCCGCTCGCCAGTCGCGCCCGTAGGCCGCTCCCCCACCTCTCCCGGGGAGCGGCCTACGGGCGTTCGCACGCCGTCGGCTGGCCCGCGCAACCCGCAGGCGGGGCCGGGGGCCGGGGCTCCGCTCGTACGGGCTCACGGGCGGCCTGACGGGCACGCAGACAGGCCGGCACTGGCCCGCCGACCCCGTTCACCGGGCCACCAGCATTGAGCGCTTCGCGCGAGAGCGCGAGAGCGCGAGAGCGCGAGAGCGCGAGAGCGCGAGAGCGCGAG
>NZ_JBHYKG010000398.1:0-6831 GCF_042741245.1 Kitasatospora sp. NPDC058965 | reverse complement strand
GCTCGGGGGCGCGCACGCCCCCGAGCACGGGTGCATCAGTGCGCCGAGGCGCTCGCGCTCGTGGAGGCGCCGGCCGAGGCCGAGGTCGACGCGGCGGCCGAGGCCGAGCCGCTCGCCGGTGCGGCCGGGCTGGCGGAGCCGCTCGCGGGCGCGGAGGCCGGGGCCGAGGCGGCGGCCGAGCCGCTCGCCGGGGCGCTCGGCGCGGCGCTCTGCGGGCCGTAGCTCGCGTAGGCGCCGACGGCCGGGTAGACCTGGGCGGTGGTGTCGACCTTGCCCGCGGTGGTGAAGGAGAAGGAGGCCGGCGTGAAGCCGCCCACCGGCAGCGCCACCGAGCCGACCCGCGCGGAGGGCTGGCCGTTGCTGCCGATCGCGACCGCACCGCCGGCCGGGATCACGATGCCGCCGGACAGCGCCGCACCGGAGGCGTCCTGGAAGGTGGCGCTGGTGCCGTTGATCGTCACGGCTTGCAGGGTCTCCGGGGCGGAGCCGGTGTTGCTGATGTTCAGCGTGACGTTGGCCGGGCCGGTCTGACCGCTGGTCTGGGTGGGGCCGACGACCACGTTGATCGCGTTCAGCTTCAGGTTCGGGCCGAGCGAGGTGGCCGGGCTGTTCGGCTTGACCTGCACGGACTCCGCGCTCGTCCCGGCCGAACAGGCGGAGAGCGAAACGGCGGCGAGGGCGAGAACGATGGCGGCAGTGCCACCGCGTCGAAGGCTGCGGCTCACGGCGGCGGCATCTCCTTGATCGCGTGTCGGTATGTCAGCGCCCAGCGTACCGACCGCACTTATCCGGCCCTCACGGGGTGGGCCCGTGTCGCGCCGTCCCGCCCACCCGTCAGGCGGTACCGATGGTTCCGGAAGCACCCGTAGATCAGATCACGATCGGGAAACGGTGAATATCCGGTGACGACTTCAAGATCGAATGCTCGTTTCCGGGTCGTTGCGCACCGTTTCGCGGAGCGCGGGTAGGCCCTCCGACCTGCGGGAAGCCCCCTCGGCGGGGTGGTCGCAGCACGTCGCAGGGGTGGTTGTCAAGCCCCGAGACCCGCCCTGACCTGCGAAAACGCCCTTCGGGTGGACGGAAAAGCGTGTTATTCTGGAAAGCCACGGAAGGGGTCCTGTCACATGACGTTCAAGGTTGGCGACACGGTGGTCTACCCCCATCACGGGGCTGCACTCATCGAGGCCATCGAAATTCGCCAGATCAAAGGTGTGGACAAGACCTACCTGGTGCTGAAGGTTCAGCAGGGAGACCTCACGTTGCGCGTCCCCGCGGAGAACGCGGAGTTCGTAGGCGTGCGTGACGTGGTCGGCCAGGAGGGTCTGGACCGGGTCTTCGAGGTGCTGCGCGCGCCGTACACCGAAGAGCCCACCAACTGGTCTCGCCGCTACAAGGCGAACCTCGAGAAGCTCGCGTCGGGTGACGTGATCAAGGTCGCCGAGGTCGTCCGCGACCTGTGGCGTCGCGAGCGCGAGCGCGGTCTGTCGGCGGGCGAGAAGCGGATGCTCGCCAAGGCCCGGCAGATCCTGGTCAGCGAGCTGGCGCTCGCCGAGAACACCAACGAGGACAAGGCGGAGACGCTGCTCGACGAGGTGCTCGCCTCGTAGCCTCGTAAGAGCGGCCGTTCGCCCGCTCTGCCTTCACGATGCACAGTACCGATGCACAGCGCCCGGCGCTGCGGCACTCCCGGACCCGCGCGGTTCCGGTGGTGCGGTGGCGATTCCGGGCGCTGCGGCATGCCCGGGGCCGGTTCCGGCGCAGCGCGGAGCCGACGCGCTGGTGACGTGGTGCTGTCGCACCGGTGAAGTGACGCACTGTCCGACGTTGCCCGAGTGACGAGTGCCGCCTGCTGCTCGTAGCGTGGGGTCGCAACAGAGCGGACACACCGGTACCCGAGAGGCGGCGCCGGGGTTGGAAGGGGTCCGGTGCACCGTCTGACGGGTACGCCTGGGCCATACCCACTTCGCCGAAGGAGTGAAACCTGAACACCACAGGAGTAGTCGCAGCAGCCGTGGTTCCCGCCGCCGGGCGCGGCGAGCGGCTCGGGCCCGGGGCGCCGAAGGCGTTGCGCGAGCTCGGCGGCGCGCCGCTGCTGGTGCACGCGGTGCGCGCGCTGGCCCGCAGCCGGGCGGTCGGCCTGGTCGTGGTGGCGGCCCCGCCGGACGGGGTGGCCGAGGTGGTCTCGCTGCTGGACAGCCACGGGCTGGACGGCAAGGACGTGCGGGTGGTGGCCGGCGGGGCGACCCGGCAGGAGTCGGTCCGGCTCGGCCTGGCGGCGATCCCGGAGCAGACCGGGATCGTCCTGGTGCACGACGCGGCCCGTCCGCTGGTCCCGGTCGAGGTGGTGGACGCCGTGGTGGCCGCGGTCCGCGGCGGTGCGCCGGCCGTGGTGCCGGCGGTGCCGCTGGCCGACACGGTGAAGCGCGTCACCCCGGGCGAGCCCGGGCAGCCGGAGCCGGTGCTGGACACCCCGGACCGGTCCACGCTGCGCGCGGTGCAGACCCCGCAGGGGTTCCGGCGCGAGCTGCTGGCCGAGGTGCACGCCAAGGCGGAGGCCGAGGCGGCCGCCGGCGCGGGCCCCGCGGTGACCGACGACGCCGGGCTGGTGGAGTGGTACGGCGGCCAGGTGGTCGTGGTGCCCGGCCACGAGGAGGCGTTCAAGGTGACCCGACCGCTGGACCTGGTGCTGGCCGAGGCCGTGCTGGCGCGCCGGAGGGCCTCCGATGGCTTCTGACCCGTCGTCGGCCGCGTCCCCGGCGGCGTCCGCCGTCCCGTCGTCAACCCTCGTCCCGTCGTCAGCTGCTGGAGCGGAGTCAGTCGTCATGCCGGTCATCCCCCGGGTCGGAATCGGTACCGACGTGCACGCCTTCGCCGACGGGGTGCCGCTGTGGGTCGGCGGGCTGCACTGGGAGGGCCACGAGCAGGGGCTGGCCGGCCACTCGGACGGGGACGTCGCGGCGCACGCGGCGTGCAACGCGATCTTCTCGGCCGCCGGCCTGGGCGACCTGGGCACGCACTTCGGCACCGGGCGGCCGGAGTGGGCCGGCGCGGCCGGGGTCACCCTGCTCGCCGAGGCGGCCCGGATCGTGCGCGCGGCCGGGTTCGAGATCGGCAACATCGCCGTCCAGGTGATCGGGCTCAAGCCGCGGATCGGCACCCGGCGCGAGGAGGCGGAGAAGGTGCTCTCGGCGGCGGCCGGTGCGCCGGTCTCGCTCTCGGCGGCCACCACCGACGGGCTGGGCATGACCGGTCGGGGCGAGGGCCTGGTCGGGCTGGCCACCGCCCTGGTCTACCCGCGCGGCTGACGACGGGCGGCGGGCGACCGGCGAAGTGGGCGTACGAAACGTCGTTGGGGACCGCCCACGCCCACTACGCTGGTCGCTGTGAGCCTTCGCCTGTACGACACCAACGCCCGCCAGGTACGCGACTTCGTCCCGCTTGTACCGGGCTGCGTCTCGATCTACCTGTGCGGCGCGACCGTGCAGGCCGCCCCGCACATCGGGCACATCCGGTCCAACCTCAACTTCGACGTGCTCCGCCGCTGGCTGACCCACCGCGGCCTCGACGTCACCTTCGTCCGCAACGTCACCGACATCGACGACAAGGTGATCAAGAAGGAGCACGAGCTCGGCGTGCCGTGGTGGCAGATCGCCTACGCCAACGAGCGTGCCTTCAACGAGGGTTACGAGGCGCTGGGCTGCCTGCCGCCGACCGTGGAGCCGCGCGCCACCGGGCACGTGCCCGAGATGATCGACATGATGCAGGCGCTCATCGCCAAGGGCCACGCCTACGCGGCCGACGGCAACGTCTACTTCGACGTCAAGTCCTACCCCGGCTACCTGGAGCTCTCCAACCAGCAGTTGGAGAACCTGCGCCAGCCCGAGGGCGAGGGCGAGACCGGCAAGCGGGACCCGCGCGACTTCGCGATGTGGAAGGCCGCCAAGCCGGGCGAGCCGAGCTGGACCACCCCGTGGGGCCGGGGCCGGCCGGGCTGGCACCTGGAGTGCTCCGCGATGGTGCACAAGTACCTGGGCAGCGCCTTCGACATCCACGGCGGCGGGCTGGACCTGATCTTCCCGCACCACGAGAACGAGATCGCCCAGTCCAAGGCCTTCGGCGACGACTTCGCCAACTTCTGGATGCACAACGCCTGGGTCACCATGAGCGGCGAGAAGATGAGCAAGTCGCTCGGCAACTCGGTGCTGATCTCGGAGATGGTGCAGCGCTGGCGCCCGATCGTGCTGCGCTACTACCTGGCCGCCCCGCACTACCGCTCGATGATCGAGTACAGCGAGGAGGCGATCGCCGAGGCGGACGCCTCCTTCACCCGGATCGAGGGCTTCATCCAGCGGGTGGTCGAGCTGTGCGGCCCGGTGGAGCCGGCCGCCGAGGTGCCGCCGGCCTTCGCCGAGGCGATGGACGACGACCTCGGGGTGCCGCAGGCGCTGGCCGTGCTGCACACCGCCGTGCGCCAGGGCAACAGCGCGCTGACGGCGGACGACAAGGAGAGCGCGGCGGCCCGCCTCGCCGAGGTCCGTGCGATGCTCGGGGTGCTGGGCCTGGACCCGCTGGACCCGATGTGGTCCGGCGGCGACGGCGGCGAGGACCTGCACGGCGTGGTCGACTCGCTGGTGCGCCTGGTGCTGGAGCAGCGCGAGGCGGCCCGGGCCCGCAAGGACTACGCGAGCGCGGACGCCATCCGCGACCAGCTCGGCCAGTCCGGGCTCGCGATCGAGGACACCCCGTCCGGCCCGCGCTGGACGCTCGACAAGCAGTGACCCGCGCTCCGGCGCGAGGGACCAGTGGCCCCGCGCTCCGGCGCGAGGACCAGTAGCCCCGAGCCCGCGCGAGGGGCGCCGCTGGGCCGTACTCTCCAGGAGTACGGCCCTTCGGCATGACGCAGACCGCAGTTCGGCAAGAGAAGAGACAGGAAGTACAGCCATGGCCGGCAACAGCCAGCGCAGGAACCGCCGCAACCCCGGATCGAAGAAGGGCGCGAGTGTCGGTACCGGCGGCCACAGCCGGAAGGCCCTGCAGGGCAAGGGTCCGACCCCGCCCGGTGAGGCGCGCAAGGGGCACCCCAAGCAGCGGGCCGCCAACGCCGCGGTGAAGCGCGAGCGGGACGCCAAGGCCCGGGCCGGCATGCGCCGGTCCGGCGGTGGCGGCCGCGGCGGGCGCGGTGGCGCGGGCGCCGCCGAGCTGGTGGTCGGCCGCAACTCGGTGGTCGAGGCGCTGCAGGGCGGGGTGCCGGCCACGGCGCTGTACGTGATGCAGTTCATCGACACCGACGACCGGGTGCGCGAGGCCTTCCACGCCGCCAACGAGCGCGGCATCCCGCTGATGGAGGCGCCGCGCCCGCAGCTGGACCAGATGACCGGCGGGCTCAACCACCAGGGCCTGGTGCTCCAGGTGCCGCCCTACGAGTACGCGCACCCGGACGACCTGCTGGCGCTGGCCGCGGACCAGGGCGAGGACGCGCTGGTCATGGTGCTGGACGGGGTCACCGACTCGCGCAACCTCGGTGCCGTGGTCCGCTCGGCGGCCGCGTTCGGCGCGCACGGCGTGGTGATCCCGGAGCGCCGGGCGGCCGGCATGACCGCCGGTGCCTGGAAGACCTCCTCCGGTGCCGCGGCCCGGCTGCAGGTGGCCCGCGCCACCAACCTGACCCGCGCGCTGGAGGCCTACCAGAAGGCGGGCCTGATGGTGGTCGGCCTGGCGGCGGACGGCGAGGCGGAGATCGGCGACCTGGACGCGCTGACCGGGCCGGTGGCGATCGTGGCGGGCAGCGAGGGCAAGGGGCTCTCCCGGCTGGTCGCGGAGACCTGCGACCTGCTGGTGCGGATCCCGATGCCGGGTCGGACCGAGTCGCTCAACGCCGGTGTGGCGGCGGGCATCGTGCTCTACGAGGCGGCCCGGCTGCGGGCCCGGCAGGGCTAGCGGCCGGGTGGGGCCAGGGCTGGGCGGGCTAGCGGGCTGGGGGCCGGGTGGGCGCCCCCCGGGGGACCGGGTGGGCGCCACGGAGGCCCTAGTGCAGCCGGCCGGGCGGCGCTGACAGTTGACCGGGTTCGGCGTGCTTCTGGTCGGCTCCGACCGGGCCGATCGCGATCGCGCGCGAGAGTGACCGCATCCGTCAGCCACGCCCGGGAGTTGCACCCGGGAGAGTGTCCTAACGCCGTGTCACCCGGTTAGAGGGGCGTGGACACCAGAACACGTCGGCGCCCAGGGCTGGGCGGAGCAGCCATAGAGGCGGAACCCGGCCTCAGCACCGTCAAGGTGCCGAGCGATCCGGCCCGCCTGAGCAGTACCCAGGTCAGTTTCCGGCTCCGGCTGCCGGACCCGGTGGCGCCGATGATCGACGCGCCGCCGGTGCTGGCCGCGCCGTTCGCGGACGCCTTCGGCCGGCCGTACGCCTCGCACAGTTACGGCGGGCGGCCCGGTCTGGTCCGGGCAGGAGTGGCGGACGGCAGCGGGCGGGTGCGGTCCGGTGCGCCGCGGCGCAAGGGCCGGGTCACCGCGGTGACCTGGAGCGGCCAGGCGGCCCCCGGTGACCTGGCGGCCAGTCAGCTGCTGGACGCGGTGCGGTTGAACACGGTGCCGTCGCCGGCCGGCGCGGCGGTGCTGGGCGCCTCGGTGGGCGGGTCCTCGGTCGGCCTGGCCGACCCGGAGGCGACCCAGCCGATGGAGCTGCCGGGCTGGGACGGTGCCGGCGAGGAGGAGTACGGGTACGGCTCCCCGGGCTACGGCCGCGGTGCCGCGGTGCCGCGCCAGCCGCACGGCACGCCCGGCGCACCCGGTGGCCGCGGGCCGGCCGGGGCAGCACGGCCGGCCGGC
>NZ_JBHYKG010000397.1:0-6929 GCF_042741245.1 Kitasatospora sp. NPDC058965 | reverse complement strand
CGTCGGCCAGCACGGTGACCCCCGGCCCGAGCAGGCCGATCGCCGCCCCGCCGAGCGGCGGCCCGATCGCGATGGAGCTCCAGTTCGTGGACTCGAAGCGCGCGTTGGCCACCAGCAGGTCGTCCGGCCGGACCAATGACTTGAGGAAGGCGCCGCCGGCCGCGTTGAACGCGATCTTGGCCGCGGCGACCACCGCCGAGACCGCGAGCAACTGGACGAAGCCGAGCCGGCCGAGGGCGTAGGCGAGCGGGATCGTCGCCATCGCCACGCACCGGACGACGTCCGCCACGATCATGACCGGCCGCTTGCGGCGGAACTCCACCCACGGCGCGAGCGGCACCGCGATCAGCGCGCCCACCGCCGGCCCCACCGCGGACAGCGCCGACACCTCCGCCGGGTGGGCGTGCAGCACCAGCACGGCGATCAGCGGCAGCGCCCCGAACCCCAGCCCGGAGCCGTACGCGCTCACCGCGTTCGCCGCCCACAACCAGCCGAACTGCCGGCCCAACGCTCTCCTGGCCACCATGCGCGGCGCGCCCCCTCGACACTCCGACCGAACAATCCGACGTTGACCGGTGAGAGCTAACCCGGCCGGACAACCACAGGTCAAACAACCATGGCGCCCGTACCGCACAACGATTCGTTGTTCAGTAGGGTGACCGACGTGGACCTCGAAGCAGTGCGCACCTTCGCCGCCACCGCGGCGGCCGGCCAGTTCCAGAAGGCCGCCGTCGACCTGGCGATCACCCAGCAAGCCGTCTCCAAGCGCATCGCCGCCCTGGAGCGCGACCTCGGCGTGCGCCTGTTCACCCGCACCCCGCGCGGCGCCGAGCTCACCATCGACGGGCAGGCGTTCCTCCCGCACGCGCGCGAGCTGCTGCGCGTCGCCGAGCGCGCCGCGGCCTCGGTGCACGCCGGTCGCCGGCCGCTGCGGGTCGACGTGATCAACTCGCGCGGCGCGGCCTCGGGCGTGATGCGCGCCTTCCACCGCGCGCACCCCGAGGTCGAGCTCGACGTGCTGATGCTGCTGGACATCGACGCGGCCGTCGCCGCCATCCGCTCCGGCACGCTCGACGTCTCGTTCCGCGCCGTCGCCGCGCCGGGCAAGCCCCTCCCCGAGGACATCGAGTCCGTCCGCGTCCTCGACGAACCGCTGCACCTCCTCACCGGCCCCGCCCACGCCCTGGCCGGCGCCTCCTCGGTGACCGTCGCCGAACTGGTCGGCCACCGGATCTGGATGCCCGGCATCGTCCCCGGCAGCGAGTGGGGCGCCTACTACGACGACCTGGTCGCCGAGTTCGGCCTCACCATCGAGGCCACCGGCCCCAACTTCGGCTCCGACGCCCTCCTCGACACCATCGCCGACACCCCGGCCCTGGCCACCTTCATGAGCGAGCAGACCCGCCTCGTCTGGCCCGCCACCCACGGCCTTCGCCGCATCCCGGTCACCGACCCGACCCCGGTCTACCCCCACTCCCTCCTCTGGCACCGGGACAACCCGCACCCCGCCCTGGCGAGCCTGCGCTCCCACCTCGCGGGGCTGGGAGGCGTACGGGCACCGGAGGGGACGTGGGTGCCGGGGTGGGTGGCACCGGCCCGGGGCTGACAGTCCGCCAGAGACGGTCTGCCGCGTGAGACCCCGCCGTCCGTTCCTGTCGCTGGTCAGCGGCACACTGCTCCCATGAGCGACACTCCGAACGCCACCCGCCACGGCGCCGAACCGTCCTGGGTCGGGTCCATGGGCGGTCCGCTGGTCGTCGTCCCCGTGTCCGCGGTGCACCGGTGGGACGGTTGCACCGAGGACGGGGTGATCGTCGGCGGCACGGATCAGCACGACGACTACGACCGGGCCTGCGCGGTCGACGACCTTGCAGGCGTGATCAGCCTGCGCGACGCCGGTCCCGTATCGGCCTTGGTGCTGGGCGACGAGCCCGCAAGCACCTGCTACCTGGCGGAACACCGGGCCTTCGTCCGCTGGCTCGCGGCCGACTCGGACACCGAGTTGCTCGCGGCCGCCGAGGCCGTGCTGAACGACTCGGCCACACCGTGGCAGGAGTGCGGCACTTGGGAGACCGACGGCCCTGCCGTGCTCATGGACTCCGCGGAGGCCGGCGGGGACCTCGGTGTGCCGTACCCCGACGGCAAGGGTCAGCCGGACGAGGCCCCGGTTCCCGTGCCCGCAGGTCGCTGGAGAGTCCGTGCGTTCCACCGGCGGGCCCGCGAGTCCGCCTCGGTCGGTGTGGTCCAGCTCCTCCCGGAAGCGGATCTCACCGAGGGGGCGTCATGAGCCGGATGAGTGACATCGACATGACGTTCGTGGAACTCCCCTCGCTCTCCGTGCTGGCTGCTTCCCTGGAGCGGACCGGCTGCACGGTCCTCGGCGGAGACCCCTTCTCGTACATGGAGGACTACGACTGGAAGGACGGTGATCCTGCGGACAGGGATGCAGTTCTTTCGGCGCTTTCGCATGCGCTGTCCCGCGGGACGACCGTCGGCTTCCATGTCTCCTGGCCGAAGGCGGATGCGTCGCTGATGATCTCTCCCGAGCACAGGCTGGTCTCTCTCAGCCCCCACACCGGCGGATCGCTGGAAGTGAGTGCGTTCGGGATCCCCAGGATGGGCTGGCTGTGGGACGTCCTGTTGACCTCGCTCGGTTCGCTGGGCGTCGTCTCCATGACTGCGCAAAGCGTTCCGTAGTCACGTTGTTCGCGGAACGCGCGGCGGCAGGCGGCCGGGCCGCCGCCCTGCCGGACGGCGCACTGCCTACGCCTGCCGCGCCGGAGTTCCCGCCGCCGCGATGAGGCGGTGGCCGAGCGGGGTGCAGCTGTGCCGCACCGCGCGGCCGGCGCGGGCCGTGGTGACCAGGCCGGCCCGGCGCAGGGCCCGTGCGTGTTCGGAGGCGCTGGCGGGCGAGATGCCCAGCTCGCGGGCGAGTTGACCGGTGGTGGGTTCCCGCAGGGTCAGGCGCAGCACGGCCGAGCGGGTGCGGCCGAGCAGGGCGGCCACCGGCTCGTCGGGGTCGGCGCCGGGGGCGGGCGCCCGCTCGGCGAGGTACAGGTGCGGCAGCGGGGTGAGCGCCGGGTAGAGCAGCAGCAGGGAGCCGTCCGGCAACGGACCGCACAGCGGCTCGCCGGTCCACTGCGCGGACGGCAGCAGCAGCACCCCGCCGCCCTCCAGCCGGACCTCCACCTGCTTGGCGACCGCGATCTCCAGGGTGCTGCCGAGCCAGCGGCTGCCCGGGTAGAGGCCGGCCAGCATCCCGCGCAGGCCCTGTTCGCGCTGCACCTGTCCGCGCCAGGCGAGGTCGGTGTCGAAGCCGGCCCGCAGCTGCGGCCATACCGGGTCGACCAGGGCGGTGTGGGCGGCGCGCAGGCTGCGCTCCAGCTGCTGCCAGGCCTGCCGGTCCTCGTGCGCCAGGCCGCGCAGCAGCGGGGTGACGGGCAGTCCGTTGCGGCAGATGCGGTCGAGTTCGCCGCGGACCGCGGTGCGGGTGGCGCGGCGCACCAGTTCCAGGCCGTCCTCCAGGCCGGCGCTGAGCGGGTCGAGGAAGAACGGGCCGGCGCCGGTCGCGGGGACCAGCTCGTTCAGCGGGGCGATCGCGCGCGCGGCCGGGGCGGCGAGCGAGCGGTGGCGGCGGGCGAACGCCGGGTCGGGGTCGCGCCTGCGCCGCATGGCGACGGCGAGTTCGAGCTCCAGCAGGGGCGCCGGACCGTCCGCGAACCGGGTGCCGAGCAGGTCCTCGGCCGTGAAGTGGATCCGCAGCACCACGCCCCGCCCCTCCGTGCGCACTCCGCACCCGCCCGGGCTTTCGGCTCCGGCCGAAACCTTCGCGCCGGGTGCCGCCGCAGTCCGACGATACCCAGTGCGGGGCCGCGGCGGCAGGGGGCCGCCGCGGCGACCGTTCGGTCCCGACCGACCTGCCTGGAGGCTTCGATGCACGTGCCCACGCCCCTCGCCCGACCGGCCGCGCTCGGCGCGGCGCTGGCGGCGGCCGCCCTGCTGGTGGCGGCCCCGGTCGCGCGGGCCGACGACGACGGTTGGCAGCCGTACCGCGGCACCGACTCCGACTACGCCGCGGGCACGCTCTGCCCGTTCCACCTGCACATCGCCGCGCTGGTCGACGGGGAGGAGACCAGGACCGTCTCGCGCCACCCCGACGGCTCGCCCGCGACGGTGCTGTGGCGCGGGCCGCTAATCCTGCGGTACACCAACGTCGACACCGGCGCGTCGGTCGACCGGGACCAGAGCGGCCGGGCGACCGAGTACCTGCGGACGGACGGCAGCGTGCTGTGGGACGTGCCGCGGAACTCGCACATCTCCGCCCGGATCCACCCGGGCAACCCGTACCACGCGGTCGGCGACTACCTGCTCAGCGGCGGCGCGGTGCTGCTGGTGCACCCGGACCACCAGGTCGAGGTGCTGGTCCAGCACCGGGTGGAGAACCTCTGCGCGACCCTCGCCTGACGGCGCGCCGGGTCCGCCCGTCACGGGGGGGCGGGCGGACCCGGCGGCCCCGAGGCCCTGACGCTCCCTCAGGGCACGATCACCAGCTTCCCGCGGGTGTGCCCGGTGCGGCTGGCGTCGAAGGCCTCGCCGGTGCGGTCCAGCGGGAAGGTCTGCGCCACCTCCACGGTCAGCGCGCCGCGCTCGGCGACCGCGGCCAGCTCGGCCAGCTTGGCGCCGTCCGGGCGGACCCAGATCCAGTGGCCGCCGTGCTGCTCCACCCGCGGGTCGGCGACCGAGACGTGGCGCCCGCCCTCGGCGAGGACGGCCAGCGTGGTCTCCAGTTGGCCGCCGACGAAGTCCGCCACCGCCGACACCCCGCCCGGTGCGAGCGCCCGCACCCGCTCCGTCAGGCCGTCCCCGTACGTCACGGGTTCGCCGCCCAGCCCGCTGACGAAGGCGTGGTTGCGCTCCGAGGCGGTGCCGATCACCCGGGCCCCGCGGTCGCGGCCGAGCTGCACCGCCAGGCTCCCCACGCCGCCGGCCGCGCCGTGCACCAGCAGCACGTCGTCCGGCCCCACGGCCAGCCGGTCCAGGCTGCGCAGCGCGGTCAGCCCGGCCAGCGGCAGGCCGGCCGCCTGGGCCCAGTCGAGTGCGGCGGGCTTGCGCGCCACCGCGGGGGCGTTGACGCTGACGTACTCGGCGAAGGTGCCGGCCTGCACCACGTCCTTGCGGGCGTAGGCCATCACCTCGTCGCCCGGCGCGAACTCGGGCGTGTCGGGGCCGGTGCGGACCACCACGCCGGCCACGTCCCAGCCGGGGACGACCGGGAAGGCCGTGTCCATCATCCCGTCCAGGCCGCCGGCCATGACCTTCCAGTCGACCGGGTTGACCGCCGCCGCGCGCACCTGGATCAGCACCTGACCGGGGCCCACCTTGGGGTCGGCCAGCTCGCCGTGGCGCAGCCGCGCGTTGTCCGGGGCGAAGGAGTCGTAGGTCACCGCGCGCATGAACGGACCTCCAGAGGGGTCGGCATCGTCGCCCGAAGCACCGCCTGCCGGTGCTGGGCACCACCGGCCACGCTATGCCGGGGGCCGACGGGCGGCACCCCTGGCGTTCCGTCAGGGCGAACGCGGGGCCGGCGACGGAGCCGCCCGGCCGATCGTCACTCTCCGTCACTACAGTGGTTCACCTGACGCCCACTCATGCCACACTTTCATCACAATGCGTTCCAGTGGCCCGGGAGTGGTCTAGACAGGCCATAGGGTCGGGACAGCTGTCGCGACGACCCCGGACGGCCCCGGGTACCAGGCCGCGCGCACGTGCACCGGTCACCAGCACGCGCGGTGGAACAGTCCCATGGCACACCTCCCGGGCCCGGCCCGAGACATCGCGGTCGTCCTCGGCACCCGCCCGGAGATCATCAAGCTCGCCCCGCTGATCCGCCGGCTCGGCGACCGGGCCCGGATCATCCACACCGGCCAGCACTACGACCCGTCACTCTCCGCAGCCTTCTTCGCCAACTTCGGCCTGCGCGAGCCCGACCTGCTGCTCGACGGCGCCACCGGCCGGTGGGGGCGCGGCGCCCAGATCGGCACGCTGACCAGCGACCTCGCCCGCGCCTTCACCGCCGCCCCGCCCGGGGCCGTGGTCGTCCAGGGCGACACCAACAGCACCTCGGCCGGCGCGCAGGCCGCCCACTACTGCGGCATCCCGGTGGTCCACGTCGAGGCGGGGCTGCGCTCCGGCGACCGGGCGATGCCCGAGGAGATCAACCGGCTGGTGGTCGGCGTGCTGGCCGACGTGCACTGCGCCGCCACCGACCGGGCCGCCGCCAACCTGCTCGCCACCGGCACCGATGCCGCCCGGATCCGGGTCACCGGGAACACCGTGGTCGAGGCCACCCTGATGTCGCTGCCCGACCCGGCGGAGCGCACCCGCCTGGCGTCGGAGCTCGGCGCGGCCGACGGCTTCGTGCTCGCCACCGTCCACCGGCCCGAGAACACCGACCGGCCGGAGCGGCTGGCCGCCCTGCTCTCCTCGCTGGCCGCGCTGGGCCGGCCCGTGCTGCTGCCGCTGCACCCGCGCACCCGCGCCAAGATCGAGGAGTTCGGGCTCGGCCACCTGCTCGCCGCGCTCACCGTCACCGACCCGGTCGACCACCCCACCTTCCTCGCGCTCGCCGACCGGGCCGCGCTGCTGGTCTCCGACTCCGGCGGGGTCCAGGAGGAGGCGACCGTGCTCAAGAAGCCGCTGCTGGTGGTGCGCACCAGCACCGAGCGGCCGGAGGCCGTGGACGCCGGGTTCAGCCTCCTGGTCGAGCCCGGCCCGGCCCTCACCGGGGCGGCCCGCGCCGCGCTGGACGACCCGGGGCTGCACCGGCGGCTGCGCGACACCCCGTCCCCGTACGGCGACGGCCGCGCCTCCGACCGGATCCACGACCTCGCGGTGGCCCTCGCCGACGACCTGCCCCTGCCGGGCACCGC
>NZ_JBHYKG010000396.1:0-6929 GCF_042741245.1 Kitasatospora sp. NPDC058965 | reverse complement strand
GAGCTGGACGTGGCCGCCTGACCCGCTCGCGGGCGGGGGTGACGGCGACGACGGTGGGGGCTGGTCCCGGTGGACGGGACCAGCCCCCTCGTTCGTGCTGCGGCTGCCGCCGCGGTGCGTGCTACTGCCTTACTGAGCGGTGACCTGGGTGCCGCGGACCAGCCACGTCGGGCCCTCGGCGTACTCCTGGATCAGCTCGAAGAACTTCTTGAAGTGCGGGCCGTCGCAGTGCTTGTCGAAGGCCGCCTCGTCCTCGTAAGCCTCGTTGAGGTAGAAGCGGTTCGGGTTCTCGTGGTCCTCGACCAGCTCGAAGCGCAGCGTGCCGGGCTCGTCGGCCCCGGAGTTGCGACCGTCCTCCAGCGCGGCCTCGATGAAGTGCGCCCGGCGCTCGGCCGGGATGTCGAACGAAACAGCGATCTGGTACATCGTGTTCCTCCAGTCCATCAGTTCCTTAGAGGTACCTTGCTCCTGTTGAGCATAAGGCATCTTACACGTATCGTTGTCCGTATCGAGCGACAAACCCTCAACCATCTTGCCGGAGTGTAGAGATGACTATCGCAGAGTCCGCCGAGACGCTGACCGAGACTCAGTTCACCGAGCTCACCGAGGCCCTGACGCCAGAGCAGGAGGGGGACTCCGAGCCGATCCGCCCGTTCGCCGAGCCGGTCTTCGAACTGCACCTGGGCGGCAAGCTGGAGACCCGCTCGACGGTGCCGCTGCGCGACGCCGCGGACCTCTCGCTGGCCTACACCCCGGGCGTGGCCCGGGTCTGCACCGCGATCGCCGAGCGCCCGGAGCTGGCCCACCGGTACACCTGGGCGGCCAACACGGTCGCGGTGGTCACCGACGGCACCGCGGTGCTGGGCCTGGGCGACATCGGCCCGGCGGCCTCGCTGCCGGTGATGGAGGGCAAGGCGGTGCTCTTCAAGGAGTTCGGCGGCGTGGACGCGGTGCCGATCGCGCTCGCCACCACCGACGTGGACGAGCTGGTCACCACCGTGCGCCACCTGGCGCCCAGCTTCGGCGGGATCAACCTGGAGGACATCGCGGCCCCGCGCTGCTTCGAGATCGAGGACCGGCTGCGCGCCGAGCTGGACATCCCGGTCTTCCACGACGACCAGCACGGCACCGCGATCGTCGCGCTGGCGGCGCTGCGCAACGCGGCCAGGCTGACCGGCCGTCCGCTCTCCGAGCTGCGCGCGGTGGTGGCCGGGGCCGGCGCCTCCGGCATCGCGGTGTCCACCATCCTGCTGGAGGCCGGCATCGGCGACCTGGTCGCGGCCGACAGCAAGGGGCTGCTGCACCGCGACCGCACCGACCTGCACCCGGTCAAGGCGGCGCTGGCCGCCCGCAGCAACAAGGCCGGCCTGTCCGGCACCCTGGCCGACGCGCTGAAGGGCGCGGACGTCTTCGTGGGCCTGTCGGGGGCCCAGGTCGGCGAGGAGGCGATCGCCTCGATGGCGCCCGGCGCGATCGTCTTCGCGCTCTCCAACCCGACCCCGGAGATCGACCCCGCGATCGCCCGCAAGTACGCCGCCGTGGTCGCCACCGGCCGCAGCGACTTCCCCAACCAGATCAACAACGTGCTGGCCTTCCCGGGCGTCTTCCGCGGCGCGCTGGACGTGCGGGCCCGCACCGTCACCGAGGGCATGAAGCTGGCCGCCGCGACCGCGATCGCCGACCTGGTCGGCGACCAGGAGCTGACCGCCGACTTCATCGTGCCCAGCCCGTTCGACCCGCGGGTCGCGCCGGCGGTCGCCGCCGCCGTGGCCGCCGAGGCCCGCGCCGCCCACGTGGCCCGCGTCTGACCGCTCGCCGACCGGCGCCGACGGTGCCCGCCCGATCACGGGCGGGCACCGTTTTCTGCTACCACCTCGATGGCGTCCGGGTTGGCGCCGGCCAGCTGGGCCAGCGCCACGTCCGCACCGAGCAGGTTCTCCAGGACCCAGTCCTCCAGGTAGTGGTCGGCGGGCTCGCCGGCCGCCGCGGTGATCCGCCAGCACAGCCGCTCGGTGGGCAGCCCGGCGTCCAGCACCACCACCTCGGCCTCGGCCACCTCCGACATCCCGCGGGCCAGCTCGGCCAGTTCGGCGCGGTGCAGCCGGATCCCGCGGAAGTTGAACATGTCGGCCACCTGCCCGGTCAGCCGCACCGCGGGGCGCCCGGTGCCGCACGGGCACTCGGTGAACTCCCCGCCGTCACCGGTCCGGACCCGGATCACCGGGGCCACCGCCGCCGGGTGCAGGGTGGTCACCAGCAGCTCCCCGTCGAGCGCCTCGACGTGCTGGTAGGGCAGCGGGTGCACCACCTCGCGCGGGCAGCGCGGGTTCTGGGTGGCCACCGCCCAGCAGTCCACGCTCCCGTAGAGCCCCCAGACCCGGGCGCCCGGCAGCACCGCCGAGATCAGCTCCGCGGTGGCCCGGTCCAGCCCCGCCCCCACCCAGACCAGGGTGGTGATCCAGCCCAGCACCCGGCCGCGCTGCCGGCAGGACTGCAGCAGCTCGCGCAGCGTCCCGGTGTCCACCGCCAGTGCGGTGGCCCCGGCCTGCTCCAGGAAGGCCAGCCAGGACATCCGCTCCTGGGCCTCGGGCCGGCTGTACGGGATCACCGAGCAGCCGCTCCGCGCGGCCAGCAGGTCGCACAGGTCGCGCTGCGGCGCGAACCGGCTGCCCCGGGCCAGGTTGACCACCACGTCGGCGCGCCGGAACGGGTGCCAGACCCGCAGCACCTCGGTGGCGAACATGCCCTGCGGCAGCACCGTGGCCGCGGGCTGCGCGGCGGTGCCGCCGCCCAGGTAGAGCCGGGCACCGGTGTCGCGCAGCAGCCCGGTGCGCAGCCGCTGCCACAGCGCCGCCCGCAGCTCGGCGGCGGGGAGCGTGGGCAGGGTGTCGAACTCCGGCACCGGACCGGAGGCGGGCAGCCGGTAGCGGCCGGCCAGCGTCGGGAACCGGGCGGCCCGCTCCAACAGCACCCGCACCTGCGCGGCGTCCGGTCGCGCCCCCTGCGGGGGCCGGGCACCGCCCGGCGGGAGGTCGAGCTCCGGAACGGGGGAGTCGTGAAGCGGCAGGGTCATGCGTCGCGTCCTTCCACGTGACCCACGGGCGTACCCCACCCATCGGACACGGCCGTTCCCGAACGCGCCAGCCTTTGCCACCGGCCCGGCGACACAGCGTCAACTGGCACGCGGCAGCCCGCTGTCCCCGGGCGAACACGCCTCGGGGACAGCGGGCTGTTTCGTACTGCTGATCCGGACCGCCCGGCCCGGCAGTCCGCGGCGGGACCTGACGCGGTCCGCCCCGGGCACCGATCCCGCTGGCGGCGGGAGTCCGGTCGGTGCCAGGAATGGACGGGTGTTCAGGTCAGCCGACGGTCCGCCGGCCGCCCGCCTCCTAGTAGGGGGACGGCGGGTAGATGTCGCCCGGCAGCTTGCGGTCGGCACCCACGGTGGCGATGTGCCAGTAGGGGTAGGGGACGCGGGTGGCGCTCACCTTGTCCAGCGCCGCCACCTCCTCCTCGGTCAGCGTCCACTCCATCGCCTTGAGGTTGTCCTCCAGCTGGTGGATCTTGGTGGCGCCGATCACCGCGGAGGCGACGGCCGGCTTGGCCAGCACCCAGTTGATCGCGACCTGGGCGACGGTGGCGCCGCGCGCGTCGGCGATCCGCTGCATCTCGTCCACGATGTCGTAGGCGAGGTCCTCGTCGGTGAGCGGCGCGGACTCGGCCGGGGTGGCCTCGGACAGCCGGCTGCCGGACGGACGGCCCTCGCCGCGCTTGTACTTGCCGGTCAGGAAGCCGCCGGCCAGCGGGCTCCAGGCGGTGATCGCGACCTTCTGGTCCACCGCCAGCGGGATCAGCTCCCACTCCAGGTCGCGGGCGCCCAGGTTGTAGTACCCCTGGTAGACCACGAACCGCTCCAGGTTGCGCCGCTCCGAGACGGACAGGCCCTTCATCAGCTGCCAGGCCGCCCAGTTGGAGACGCCCAGGTAGCGGACCTTGCCCGAGCGGACCAGGTCGTCCAGCACCCGCAGGGTCTCGTCCAGCGAGGTCCGCGGGTCGAAGCCGTGGATGTGGTAGAGGTCGATGTAGTCCGTCTGCAGCCGGCGCAGGCTGGCCTCGACCGACTCCGTCAGGTGGTGGCGGGTGGCGCCGAAGTCGTTCGGCCCGGTGCCGGTGACCCGCCAGCGGCCCTTGGTGCCGATGATCACCCGGTCCCGGACGTGCTTGAGGGTGCGGCCGAAGAACTCCTCGCCGGTGCCGTTCTTGTAGACGTCGGCGGTGTCGAAGAAGTTGATGCCCGAGTCCAGCGCGAGGGCCATCAGGCGCTCGACGTTCTGGTCGTCAACGGTGCCGAACTCCGACCAGTTGCGGTCGGCCGCGCCGAGGAACGACGCACCCCCGCCGAAGGTCATGGCGCCGAAGCAGAGCTCCGAAACGGCCAGGCCGGTGTCCCCGATGTAGCGGTAGCGCATAGGTGGATCTCCTTGAGGCGTTGGGAGTTGGCGGGCTGACGCGGTCTGACGGCCCCCGCAGGCACCGCCAAGCATCCGAGCCCTTGCAACCATAAGTAGTCGTATATCCATCGTCAAGCGTAGCGCTCGGTTCCGGTGAGGCTACGTCAGTTCGGAACGACAGAGCGTCAGTTCCGCGCCGCGGCGGCGGTCAGTAGGGCAGCCCGGCCCAGGAGGCCGGGCGGCGCGCGGCCTCGGGCCGGGCGGGGCGCCCGCCCCGCTGCCAGCGGGCCGGGCGGCGGCGGGCGGGGGCCGGGTGCGGACGGGCGGTGGCGGCGGCCCGGGTGAGCAGCACCGCGGAGACCGCGGCCAGCTCGTCGTCGGTCAACGAGCCGCGCAGGACGTCCAGGCGTACCATCTCGATCCTCCTAGGCGGGCTGGTTGCCGTGCTTGCGGCTGGGCAGGGCGCGGTACTTGGCGCGCAGCATGGCCAGCGCCCGGGCCAGCACCTCGCGGGTCTCGGCGGGGTCGATCACGTCGTCCACCAGACCGCGCTCGGCCGCGTAGTAGGGGTGCATCAGCTCGGACTTGTACTCCTCGATCTTCTGCGCGCGCATCGCGTCCGGGTCGTCGGCGGCGTTGATGTCCCGCCGGAAGATGACGTTGGCGGCGCCCTCGGCACCCATCACCGCGATCTCGTTGCCGGGCCAGGCGTAGGACAGGTCCGCGCCGATGGAGCGGGAGTCCATCACGATGTACGCCCCGCCGTACGCCTTGCGCAGGATCAGCTGGATCCGCGGCACGGTGGCGTTGCAGTAGGCGTAGAGCAGCTTGGCGCCGTGCCGGATGATGCCGTTGTGCTCCTGGTCCACCCCGGGCAGGAAGCCCGGCACGTCGACCAGGGTCACCAGCGGGATGTTGAAGGCGTCGCAGAACTGGACGAAGCGGGCGGCCTTCTCGCTCGCACTGATGTCCAGGACGCCGGCGAAGTGCTGCGGCTGGTTGGCCACGATGCCGACCACCTGGCCGTCGATCCGGGCCAGCGCGACGATCACGTTGCGCGCCCAGCCCTCGTGCACCTGGAGCAGCTCGCCGTCGTCCACCAGCTCGGCGATCACCTCGGCCATGTCGTAGGCCTGGTTGGGGTTGGCCGGCACCAGCTCGCGCAGCCGGTCGGCGGCCCGGTCCACCGGGTCGTCGGTGGGCTCGGCCGGCGGCGCCTCGCGGTTGTTCGCGGGCAGCAGCGAGAGCAGGTAGCGCACCTCGGCCAGGCAGTCGGCCTCGTTGTCGTGGACGAAGTGGGCCACGCCGGAGACCGAGCCGTGCACCTGGGCGCCGCCGAGCTGGTTGTGGCTGACCGCCTCGCCGGTGACCGCCTGGACCACGTCCGGGCCGGTGATGAACATCTGCGCGGTGTCCTCGACCATGAAGACGAAGTCGGTCAGCGCCGGGGAGTAGGCCGCGCCGCCGGCCGCCGGACCGAGGATCACGCTGATCTGCGGGATCACCCCGGAGGCGCGGACGTTGCGCTGGAAGATGCCGCCGTAGCCGGCCAGCGCGGTGACCCCCTCCTGGATCCGGGCGCCGGCCCCGTCGCTGAGCGAGACCAGCGGGGCACCGGCGTCCAGCGCCAGGTCCATGATCTTGTGGATCTTCTGCGCGTGCGCCTCGCCCAGCGAGCCGCCGAAGGCGCGGAAGTCGTGCGCGAAGGCGAAGACCGTCCGGCCGTGCACGGTGCCCCAACCGGTCACCACACCGTCCCCGTAGGGCTTCTTGTCCTCCAGGCCGAAGCCCTGCGCGCGGTGCCGGCGCAGCGGCTCGATCTCGGTGAACGACCCCTCGTCGAAGAGGAGTTCCAGGCGTTCGCGGACGGTGAGTTTGCCCCGGGCGCGTTGCGCCTCGGTGGCCCGGCGACTGGGCCCGGCTGCCACCTGCTCGCGGATCCGGTGCAGCTCGGCCAGCCGGTCGCCGGCGGGTGCCTGCACCGGCACCTGCACCGGCGAAGGCAGCACCGGCGCGTGCGGGCGGACCGGGGTCGGACGGTCGGTCACGGGGGTGTCGATCAGAACAGTCATCGCGGATTCCCGTCGCTTGAGTGCCCGGGCGGACTCGTGTCCCGGGGGCGGAGTGGGGTGCGCAGCAGGAGGGGCGCCGTCCGGCAGGGGCGGCGGTGTGCCCCGCCACCTGCTCGGTTCGGCGGGCACACAGCAAAATTAACAAGCTCGAACTGACTTTCCGTCAGTCGTGCAAAGCCTTGCCGGATTTCGCTTCGACCGAGCGTCACCGGGCGGCTGCGCCGGGTCATCTCGGCAGTTGAACAGAGCCGTGCGGCAGGGGCGTTACCTCTAACGGAGCGTCTGTTTCCGGCCAATCGGCTGACGGACTGTCGGCTCCGTCACACCGCTGCCGGCTCGGGAATCAGGCTGCGCCGCACCGGTGTTGACCACGGGAAGCAGCACAGGGGCCGCCCTCCGGAGGGCC
>NZ_JBHYKG010000395.1:0-6945 GCF_042741245.1 Kitasatospora sp. NPDC058965 | reverse complement strand
GGCGCGCGGCGGCGCCGCCCGGCTCGGGCGCGCCGGTCGGGGCCGCGGGCGGTCCGACCGCGCTGCCGAGCTCGACCCCGTCCCCCGCCCCGGCGCGTCCGGGCCCCTCCGCGCCCTCCAGTCAGGGCGCCCCCCCCGTAAACCACCCCACCAGCCCCCCGCCCGCCGACGGGCGGCCGACGGCCGTTGCCAGCCCCAGCGCGGCCACCGCGCTGAGCGGCGCGCAGCCGACCGCCCCCGCGCCGGCGAGCACCCCGCGCCCGGGCATCTCGGCGAGCACCGTGCCCGGGGCCTCGCCGAGCGTGCCCGCAGTGGCGGGCAATCCGCCGGGCGCGGTGGTCGCCTCCCCGGGAGCCGCCGCCGCGGACCCCGCCCCCGCCCCCGCCACCACGGACCCGGCCGCCGACGCCGCGGACCCCGGCGCCACCACGACGGACCCCGGCACCACCGACCCGTCGGTGCTGGGCCAGACCGACGCCGGCGGCAAGCCGGTCCCGCCCGTCCCGGTCCCGCCGGCCCGCACCCCGGCGCAGCCGCAGCCGCAGCCGCCCACCGGCACCCCGCTGATCCCCGGTCAGCGCCCCTCCCCGGAGGCCACCGGGGGCCCGGCGGCCGTCGCCGACCCCGGGCTGACCGGCCAGGGCAGCGCCACCGACCCCGCCGACCCGGCCCGGCGGTACACGGTGGCCCTGACGGTCACCCGGCCGCTCACCGCCGTCGAGGTCGAACTGCGCCTGGACCGGGCCGCCGCCGGGGCCGGCGCGATGACCTGGAGCACCCTGCCCGGCGCCCGGGTGACGCTGGACCAGGACGGCCCGCTGCTGGTCTACCGCTTCGCCCTGCCCGCGGGCGAGGACGTGCTGCCGGGCAGCTACACCTTCACCGTCCAGCAGGCCGGCGGCACCGCCCCCGCGGTCCGCGGGGCGGCGGGCGACTGGACCGCCTCCGGCTTCGCCCTGGACGACCCGTCGGCGGTGGCGGTCCGCGGCGGCTTCGGGGACACGGTCCGCGCCGCGCCGAGCACCCCGCTGCTGGCGGTCCGGCAGTAACGGTCCGGTAGGAGCGGGTGGCAGGAACGGTTCGGCAGCACCGGTCGGGATGCTGACGGACCGCCAGTCACGGTGCGCCGCCGGGGCTTCTCCCCGCAGGCCGGACACGGCACCACCACCGCAGCTCCGCGCTCCTTGGCTAGGCTGGGCGCGTACCGGCGCACCCGGGCTCACTCGCGAGCCCCCGCGCGCCGGTGGCCGACCCACCCCCGGCCTCCGGCCGGGGGCACTCGCACGCCGCCGCGCCGAGGAGGAGCTGGTGACCACCGCGCTGGCCCAGGGGGCGACCGCCCCGCTGACCGCCGTCCGGGTGACCGTGGAGGTGACCGCCCGTCAGCGCCTGGACGTGGTCGCGGTGCTGCTCACCTCCGCCGGCCGGGTCCGCTCCGACGCCGACCTGATCAGGCGTCAGTCCCCGCGCGGCCCGGGCGTGCTGCACCGGCCGGCCACCGGTTCGGTGCCGCAGGCGATCACCGTGGACACCTGGGCGCTGCCGCGCGACGTGACCCGGGTGCTGGTGGCCGCGAACCTGGCGGACCCGCGGGCCACCTTCGCCGGCGCCGAGCCCACCGCGACCGTGCGCGACGCCGCCACCGGGCGGGTCATCACCACCTTCACCCCGCCCCGGCTGCAACGCGAGACCGCGCTGCTGGTGGTCGAGGTCCACCGGCGCGGCGCGGAGTGGAAGCTGCGCGCGGTCGGCCGCGGGTACCCGGACGGACTGGCGGGCCTGGCCGCGGAGTTCGGCGCCTCGGCGGAGGAGCCGAACACGGCCGCGGACCCGCGGCGGGCACCGGCCTTCACCCCCGCCGCGGTGCCGCCGCCGATGCCCGCCGCGCCGCCCCGCGGCACCCTGGACAAGGGCCGGGCGAAGCTGGTCGAGGACGGCTCGGTCGCCCTGGTCAAGCAGGGCCGGCCACTGCCCGGGCCGGTGCGGCTGGCGGTCGGCTGGGCGCCCGCGCGCCCCGGGCACGGCGTCGACCTGGACGTCTCCTGCCTCGCCTTCGACGCCCGGCGCGAGCGGCTGGACACCGCCTGGTTCATGAAGCGGTCCGTCTTCGACGGCGCGGTCCGCCACCTCGGCGAGCTGCCGGCCGACTCCCCCGACGCCGAGGCGCTCGACCTGGACCTCGCCGCCCTCCCCACCGAGGTCTGCGGCCTGGTCCTGGTGGTCAACTCCTTCTCCGGCCAACGCTTCACCGAGGTCCACGGCACCTACTTCCGGCTGCTCGACCCCGCCACCGGCGACGAACTGGTCCGCTACGACCTCCCCCGCACCGACCCGCACCCCGGCCTGATCCTCGCCAAGCTCGTCCGCCACCTCTCCGGCGAGTGGGTCCTGACCGCCCTGGCCACCTCCGTGGACGCGAAGACCGCCCGCGGCATGGTGCAGCCGGCCTCCCGCCTGCTCTGAGGCTCCGCCCACGAACGGGTGAACCCGCGGAGATCCCGACCCGGGCGACTTGCGCTCCGGACAGCCTCACCCCTGCCCACGAAGGGAGGCATCATGAGTGCCATGACACATGAGCGGCCGGCGCAGGAGTGGTCCGAGGAGCAGGTCCTCCTGGACTGGTTCCTCGACCTGGTGACCCCCGAGGGATTCCGCGCCGAGCTCGTCAACGGGGAGATTGTCGTGTCGCCACCACCAGACGGAGACCACGAGGACTACCTCGGCCTGATCGTCGGGCAGATTCTCCGCGAGTCAGAAGTGGTCATGCAGGCCTCCGGCCACAAGGGTCTGATCACACCCCCCACGCGAGGCACTCTCCAGAACCACGTCATTCCGGACGCCACCATCGCCCCGCAGGACCTGCGCCTGTTCCGCGGCGCACCGGGCTGGATGGAGCCGGACGGCGTGGCCATGGTGGTCGAGGTCACCTCCAGCAAGCCGGGCCGGGACCGGATCGCCAAGCGACACGCCTACGCCTCCGCGAAGATCCCGCTCTACCTCCTCGTCGACCGCGAGCTCTCCACCCTCACCCTCTTCCACTCGCCCGGCGGCGACGACTACACCGAGCACCACGAGGTGGCCTTCGGCGAGCCGCTCCCCCTCCCCGCCCCGTTCGGCTTCGCGCTCGACACTTCCCCCTTCCTGTGATCGACTCGGGGCCGTGCCCGTCCCCTCCCACGCCTCGATCGTCACCGCCCTGCGCGCCGCCGGCTGCGTTTTCGCCGAGGACGAGGCGGACCTGATCCTCGCCGCCGCCACCACGCCCGAGCAGCTCCGGGCCCTGGTGGCCAGGCGGGCCGCGGGTGAGCCGCTGGAGCAGGTCGTCGGGTGGGCGGAGTTCTGCGGGCTGCGGATCACCGTGGACCCCGGGGTGTTCGTGCCCCGCCGCCGCACCGAGTTCCTGGTCGAGCGGGCCCGCGAGGTGACCCCGCCGGACGCCCTCGTGGTGGACCTCTGCTGCGGCTCGGGCGCGCTCGGCGCCGCACTCGCGGCCACCGCACGGCCCGCCGCCCTGCACGCCGCCGACCTGGACCCGGCCGCCGTGGCCTGTGCCCGCCGCAACCTCGCCGGGGTCGGCACCGTGCACCGGGGCGACCTGTTCGACCCGCTCCCCGCCGAGCTGCGCGGCCGGGTGCACACCCTGCTCGCCAACGTCCCGTACGTCCCCACCCGCGAGATCGCCCTGCTCCCCGCGGAGGCCCGGGACCACGAGGCCCGCCTCGCGCTGGACGGCGGCGCCGACGGCCTGGCCGTGCTGCGCCGGGTGGCCACCGGGGCGGGCCACTGGCTGCGCCCCGGCGGGCACCTGCTCTTCGAGACCAGCGAGCGTCAACTCCCCCACGCCGTCGCAGTGGTGCGGGACGCCGGGCTCACCCCCCAGGTGGCGGTCGACGAGGACCGCGACGCCACCGTGGTGCTCGCCGCCCGCTGAGCCGCACCCCCCAGGACCCCTGCCCTTCCTCCCGCCCTTCCTCCCGCCCGCAAAAAGTGATATCACTTTGCTAAGCCCGCGCTAGCGGGTAACGGAGGAGAGAGGAGCGGGCCAGATGGCCGCTCAGGAGTTCCAGAACGTCGAGATGCCCGCCCCCAAGGTCACCGAGCGGGTGATCACCGGCCGCGCGG
Source organism: Kitasatospora sp. NPDC058965 (assembly GCF_042741245.1). Lineage (NCBI taxonomy): Bacteria > Bacillati > Actinomycetota > Actinomycetes > Kitasatosporales > Streptomycetaceae > Kitasatospora > Kitasatospora sp. NPDC058965. Next base: position 2,823 of record NZ_JBHYKG010000395.1, on the reverse strand, counting down.
GCCTGCCCGTGCTGCTGCTCGCCCTGCTGCTGTTCGTGGCCGGCCCGGTGCTGCTGGTGGTGGGCGGCGTCCAGCAGGCGCACCACGGCGCGGCCGGCCCGGCCCTGCTGACCGCCGGCCCGCTGGTCCTCCTGCTCTCGCTGCTGCTGATGCGCGGCCTGACCGTGGTGGCCCCCGGCCAGGCCCGGGTGGTCCAGCTGCTCGGCAGCTACCGCGGCACCCTGCGGGCCGACGGCCTGACCTTCGTCAACCCGTTCACCTCGCGCCGCCGGATCTCCACCCGGATCCGCAACCACGAGACCGAGTCCGCCAAGGTCAACGACGCCGACGGCAACCCGATCGAGATGGCCGCCGTGGTGGTCTGGCAGGTCGAGGACACCGCCAAGGCGGTCTTCGAGGTGGACGACTTCGTCGAGTTCGTCGCCATCCAGACCGAGACCGCGGTCCGCCACATCGCCAACAGCTACCCCTACGACGCCCACCAGGAAGGCCAGTTGTCGCTGCGGGACAGCGCCGACGAGATCACCGTCAAGCTCTCCGAGGAGATCGCCAGCCGGGTCGCGTCGGCGGGCGTCAAGGTGGTGGAGTCCCGGATCACCCGGCTCGCCTACGCCCCCGAGGTGGCCCAGGTGATGCTGCAGCGCCAGCAGGCCGGCGCCGTGGTGGCGGCCCGCCGGCTGATCGTCGAGGGCGCGGTCGGCATGGTCGAGCTCGCCCTGGAGCGGCTCGCCGAGCGCGACGTGGTGGAGTTGGACGAGGAGCGCAAGGCCGCCATGGTGAGCAACCTGCTGGTGGTGCTCTGCGGCGACCGCGGCACCCAGCCGGTCGTCAACACCGGTTCCCTCTACCAGTAGATGGCCCTGTCAGGAGGAGGCGCGCGCAGTGGCGACGGAGCGGAAGAAGATCCTGCTGCGGCTGGACCCCGCCGTCCACGACGCGCTGGCCCGGTGGGCCGCCGACGAACTGCGCAGCACCAACGCCCAGATCGAGTTCCTGCTCCGCCGGGCGCTGACCGACAGCGGTCGGATGCCCGGCGGCGTGGGCCGGCTGCCCAAGCGGGGCCGCCCGACCAAGGACGACGAACCGACGGTCCCGGACCGCACCGGAGAGGACGAGTGACCCGATGGCCGAGCTCCCCGCCACCCTGCCCGCCCAGCTCTACCTGCTCGCCTACGACCCCGAGCGGTCCCGGCTCACCGGCCGGCGCAACCTGGACCTGATGCTCACCGCGGGCGCCCTGGCCGAACTGCTCCAGCGGGGCCTGCTGCGCGACCTCAAGGGCCGCGCGGTGGCCGGGGCGGGGCCGGTCCCGGCCGACCTGCCCGGGCCGCTGGCCGAGCTGCTGGCGGAGATCGCCGGGAGCCGCCCGCGCACCTGGAAGCACTGGGTCGGCCGGCGCCGCGGCTTCGGCCGCACCGTCCAGCAGGAGCTGGCCGGCGCCGGACTGCTGCGGCTGGAGCCGTACCGGGTGTTGGGGCTCTTCCCGGCCGTCCGGGTGGAGCTGCGCGACGGGCGCCCGCGCAAGGCGCTGCTGGCGGCCTTCTCGGCCGCGCTGCGCGGCCCGCAGTCCCGGGTCGAGCCGCGCACCGCCGCCCTGGTGGCCCTGGCCGACGCGGCCCGGCTCGGCCTGGTGCTGAACCACCGTCAGCGGCGCGCCCACAAGGAGCGGATCCGGCAGCTGGCCGCCCGCTGCGAGCCGCTGCCGGGCGCCCTGCGCGCGGCGATCCGGACCCGGGACAGCGCTGCCACCGGCTGACGGCCCGGGAAAACACCGAGCGGCCCGTTCCCCCACCCAGGGGACGGGCCGCTCGGCAGCTCGTGGCGCGGCGTCAGCCGCGGGTGGCCATCGCGCGCAGGAAGAACGTCAGGTTGGCCGGACGCTCCGCCAGGCGGCGCATGAAGTACCCGTACCATTCCTGGCCGTACGGCAGGTACACCCGCATGGTGTTGCCCGCCTGGGCCAGCCGCAGCTGCTCCTCGGGGCGGATGCCGAACAGCATCTGGTACTCGAAGCTGTCCCGGGTGCGCCCGTTCCACTCGGCCAGCTGGCCGGCGATCTTGATCATGTTCGGGTCGTGCGAGGCCACCATCGGGTAGCCCTCGCCCGCCATCAGCACCTTGAGCGCGCGCACGTAGGCCAGGTCGACCTCGCGCTTGCCCTGGAAGGCCACCGACTCGGGCTCCTTGTAGGCGCCCTTGCAGATCCGCACCCGGGAGCCCGGACCGGAGAAGTCCTTGCAGTCCGCCTCGGTGCGGCGCAGGTAGGCCTGCAGCACGACGCCCAGCCACGGGAAGTCGGCGCGCAGCTCGCGGGCGATCGCCAGGGTGGAGTCGGTGGTGGTGTGGTCCTCCATGTCCAGGGTGACCGTGGTGCCCGCCTCGGCCGCCGCCTCGCAGATCCGCCGGGCGTTCTCCAGCGCGATCTTCTCGCCGTCCACCGGCAGGAACTGGCCCACCGCGGAGAGCTTGACCGAGACCTCGGCGTTGGCCGCCAGGCCGGTCTCCTTGAGCGCGGTCAGCAGGTGCTCGTAGGCCAGCGCGGTGCCGGCGGCCTGGGCGGCGTCCTTGGTGTCCTCACCGAGGTGGTCCAGGGTGACCTTGCGGTCGGTGGCGACCAGCTCGTCGGTGGCGGTGACCGCCTGGTCCAGCTGCTCGCCGGCGACGAAGCGCTCGACTATCGCGTGGGTCGGCGGGAACTTCTCGACCACCGTGCGCACCTGCGGGGAGCGGGAGGCGGCGAGGAGGGCGGAACGGAGCATCGGGGACTCCTGTGGGGGATGGGCAGGAAGACGAGGGCGTGGGGGCGGCGGCGAGGGTGGCCGC
>NZ_JBHYKG010000394.1:0-6952 GCF_042741245.1 Kitasatospora sp. NPDC058965 | reverse complement strand
GGGCCGCCCCGGGCCGCCGCGCCGCCCGCGGGGTCCGGCCGTGACCCGCGGCGCCGGGTTCGCCTTCGTCGGGCGGCGGCCGGAGCTGGCCCAGCTCACCCTGGCCCTGCACCAACCGCCCGCCGTGCTGCTGGTCGAGGGCGAGGCCGGGATCGGCAAGTCCCGGCTGATCGCCGAGGCCACCGCCGCCTCGCCGGTGCCGGTGCTCAGCGGCGCCTGCCACCCGGTGCGCGACCCGGTCCCGTTCGGCCCGGTGCTGGACGCGCTGCGCCGGGTCGGTCCGCTGCTGCCGCCGCCGGACCGGCTGCCGCCCAGCACCGGCCTGCTCGCCCCGCTGCTGCCCGACCTGGCGGACCGGCTGCCGCCGTGCCCCGGAACCGGGTCCGCGCCCGGAGCCGGGCCGGCCACCGACCGGTACCGGACCGCCCAGGCGGTGCACGCCCTGCTGGCGGCGCTCGGCGAGCTCGTGCTGGTGGTCGAGGACCTGCACCGGGCCGACCCGGCCACCCGCGAGCTGCTCCTGCTGCTGGCCCTGGACCCGCCGCCCGGGCTGGCCCTGGTGCTCAGCTACCGGGCCGAGGACCTGCCGCCCGACACCCCGGCGCTGGGCGCCCCCTACCGCCGCCCGCCCGGGGTGGGCGGGGCGCTGCTGCGGCCGGCCCCGCTGACCGAGGGCGAGGTGCACGAGCTGGCCCGCGCCGCGCTCGGCCCGCTGCCGACCGTGCCCGCGCTGGCCGAGGTGCTGTACCGGCGCAGCGAGGGGGTGCCGCTGGTGGCCGAGGAGGACCTGCTCGCGCTGGCCGAGACCACCGACCCGACGGCCGACCCGGTCGCCGCGCTGGAGCACGCCGACGTCCCGCGCGGGCTGCAGGACGAGGTGACCGAGCGGCTGGCCGCGCTGCCGCCCGCCGGAGCGGCCGTGGTCGCGGCCGCCGCGGTGCTCGCGGTGCCGGCCGACGAGGCGCTGCTGGCCGAGGTGGCGGCGCTGCCGGCGGCGGAGGTCGCCGACGGGCTGTGCGCCGCGCTGCGGGCGGCGGTGCTGCGCGAGGACCCGCCCACCCGGTACGGCTTCCGGCACGGGCTGGCCGGGCGGGTGGCGTACCGCCGGCTGCTCGGCCCGGCCCGCACCGCGCTGCACCGACGGGCGGTCGCGGTGCTCGACGCGCAGCAGCCGCGCGCGCTGGACCAGCTGGCCCGGCACGCCCTGGCGCTCGGCGACCGCAGCGGCTGGCAGCAGCTGGCCGAGGCCGCCGCCGAGCAGGCGGTGGCCGCGGGCGACGCGGGCGGCGCCGAGGAGCTGCTGCGCCGGCTGCTGGCCGAGCCCGAACTCGACCCCGACCGGCGCGGCCGGGTCGCGCTGTCGCTGGCCCGGATCGCCGCCAACGGCACCGACTCGGCGGCCAGCATCCAGACGCTGACCGCGATGCTGGCCGATCCCCGGCTGGCCGCCGGCGACCGGGGCGAGATCCGGCTGACCCTGGGCATCCTGATCGCCACGCACGGCGGCGACCGCGCCGGCTTCGACCAACTGGCGGTCGCCGTCGATGAACTGACCGACCGTCCGGTCCGCGCTTCACGCGCCCTGGTGGCCCTGGCGATGAACGAGCGCGGCAGCGAGGCCCGGCTGGCCGCCGGCCGGCTGGACCGGGCCGACCGGCTGCTGGCCGACCACCCCGACGAGGCCGCCGCTGCCGCGGTGCGCGCGACCCGGCTCACCTTCCGGGCCCGGCAGGGCGACCCGACCGTCTGGGCGGGCCTGGCGGCACTGCCCCGGGCCGACCGGAACCCCGAGGTGGTCCGCCAGAGCGCCCGGGCCCTGTTCAACACCGGCGACATCGCCGTCGAACTGGGCCACGACCAGCGGGCCGGTCAACTACTCCGGGAGAGCCGCCGGTTGGCCCGCCAGGCGGCGATCCCCTACCTGGAGTGCTACAGCCGGATCGCGCTGCTGCGGCTGGACGGGCTGGCCGGGCACTGGGACGGGCTGGCCGAGCGGTTCGCCGCGCTCGGCGCCGAGTTCCCCGACCTGGCCATGGCGGGGGCCGAACGCGCCCTGCTGCTGGGCCGGTTGGCCGCCGCCCGGGGCCGACTGGCGGTGGCCCAGCAGGAGTTCGCGGCGGCGGCCCGGTTCGGCGAGCGGGAGTCCCAGGTGACCACCGCGCTGCGGGCGGCGGCCGGCCTGGCCGGGCTGCGGCTGGCCGAGGGCGACACCGAGCAGGCGGCCGCCACCCTGGCGCCCGCGGTGGCCGCACTGCGCACCGCCGACGCCTGGGCCCGCTCGGCCGACCTGCTGCCGGTGGCGGTGGAGTGCGCGCTGGCCGGCGGCGACCGGCGGGCGGCCGACGAGTTGGTGGACCAGGCCGAACAGGGGCTGACCGGGGTCGACGCCCCGGCGGCGCTGGCCGCGCTGGCCCAGGCGCACGGGCTGCTGCTGGCCGGCCGGGACCAGGCCGGCGCCCGGGCGGCCTGCACCGAGGCGCGCGAGCTCTGGTGGGCGATCGGGCGGCCGTACCAGGCGACCCGGGCCGAGGAGCAGCTCGCCGTGGCGCTGGCACCGGTCGAGCCGGAGGCCGCCGCCGACCGGCTGGCCGCCGCCGAGCAGTCGTTCCTGGCGCTCGGCGCCACCTCGGACGCGGCCCGCTGCCAGCGGCTGCAGCGCGACCTGGGCCTGGGCCGCACCGCCACCCCGGGGCGGCGCGGCTACGGCGCGCTGCTGTCGCCGCGCGAGCTGCAGGTGGCCGAACTGGTCGCCCAGGGCGCGAGCAACCAGGACGTGGCGCAGGCGCTCTTCCTCTCCCCGCGCACGGTCGAGCGGCACGTCGCCAACCTGCTGCGCAAGCTCGGGGTGCCGCGCAAGGACCTGCCGCGGGCGCTGGCCGAGGGGGCCGGTACCCAGGGTTCGTCCGACGCATGGGTACCGCCTACGTATTGATCACCCAGCGGCGGGGCGCGTTTGCTGGCCGAGGAACCCGACCCCCCTCCTCGCCCCGCCGGAGGTCCGCCATGACCCCCCTCCTCCTCCTCGCACCGCAGACCGACGGCCGCCGCGAACGCTTCCGGCGCTACGCGCGGTCGCACTTCGCGTCCGGCCCGACCGCCGAGCCGGCGGTCCTGGTGAGCCCGGCCCGCCGCCGCGCGGTCGGTCGCCCGGCCGACCTGGTCCGGCTGGCCCGGTTGGCCCGGCTGGGCTGAGTCGACCGCGGTCCGACCGCGGCTGAGGTGCGGCGATCCGCGATACCGTCGCGCCATGGCTGAATTGCGGTTGACCACGCCCTCGTTCCTGGTGCTCGGCATCATCGACAAGCTGGGCGAGGCCAGCCCGTACGACGTGAAGGTGGAGGCGGCCCGCACGGTGGCGCCGTTCTGGTCGATGCCGCACGCCCAGGTGTACGCGCAGTGCGACCGGCTCGCCGAGGGGGGCCTGCTCTCCGAGGTGCGCCAGGCGGGCGGGCGCAACCGGCGCCTGATGCGGCTGACCGACGCGGGCCGCGCCGCGCTGGCCGACTGGCTGGCCGACTCCTCCTTCGTCCCGGTGGAGGCCCGCGAGCGCAACATCCTCAAGCTCTGGTTCGGCGCCCGCCCGCAGGCCCTGGCCCCGGTCCAGCTCGACGAGCACCGCCGGACCCTGACCCGCTACCAGGACCTGGCCGACGGGGTCGGCCCGCTGCTGACCCGGGGTCAGCGCGAGGCGCTGGAGTTCGGCATCCGGTACGAGCGGATGATGGTCGACTTCTGGCACTGGGTCGAGTCCCGCGACTCCCTGGCGGACTGACACCGCGCACCGCGCCGGGTGCACCCCCCAATCGTGACCGTCGGGTCCGTTGACCCCGGCGGCGGCCCGCCACTACCGTCCCGATAGTCCAGAAAGGACTATTGAGCCGAGGGAGGGCCGGCCGTGCAGCGTCCCGCCGGAATCCGCTGGCCGAGGGTGGCCGCCGTCGCCGTGGTCGCCGTCTGCCTCGCCTACGCGCCCATCGCGGCCACCGAGTTGTGGTCCTACGCGGATCCGGGCGCACCCGCGCCCGGCCAGTGGCTGCTGGCCCGTGCGGTCGACCCGCCGTACGTGGCCCAGGCGCTCGCCACCCGGATCGGCCCCTACCGGCACAGCCTGGCCGCGATGGTCGTGCACTCGGTGCTCGGCGGCGCGCTGATGGTGCTCGGGCCGGTGCAACTGCTCAGCGCGCTGCGCCGGCGCCCGCGCCTGCACCGGGCCACCGGCGTGGTCTTCGCGGTCACCGTCTACGCCTCGATGGCCGCCGCCGGCGTGTACCTGGCCCGGACCGCGCCCGCCGACGCCTTCGGCGGGGCGGCGTTCTGGATCGTGCTGGCCACCATCCTGGTCGGCACCGTGCTCAGCACCACGTTCGGCGTCCTGGCCGCCGCCACCCGGTTCCCCGACCTGCACCAGCGCTGGCTGCTGCTCTGCTACGGCTACCTGATGACGGCTCCGCTGCTCCGCCTGGAGTGGGGCGCGCTGCCCGTGCTGCTCCCCGGCCTGCCGATGGCCGAGGTCAACCGGGTGGCCCTGATGCACCTGGGTTCGCTGGTCGTGCTCGGCGCCCTGCTGGCCTCCCGCGCCCTGGACCGCCGCGCCACCGTGGCCGGCGTGCAGGGCAGTTGGGTGCCGCGTCCGGTGCTGGTCGGCACCGGCCTGCTCGGCCTGCTCGCGCTGGCGCTGATCGCCGACCGGATGCTCGGCCTCGGCGCGACCGGCCGCCGGCTGCTGCTCGCCTACCTGCTGCCCTACCTGGCCTGCTACGCCCTCCTGCTGGTGCGCCGGCACCGGGACACCGCGGCCGGCCGACCCTGGGCCCGCGAGGAGTGGGGCCTGCACCTGGCGGCGCTGTCGCTCGCCCCGGTGCTCTCCGCGGCGCTGGCCCCGCTGCTGGGCCACGCGCTGCGGCTGGACCGGCTGACCGCCTGGTCCGCCGCCGTCGCGGTGGGCTGCGGGGTGGCCGCCTTCGCGACCACCGCCGTGGTCGCGCTGCGCCTGATGTACGCCCGTGAACTGCTGAAGGGGGCATCCCGGTGACCGATCGTCAGCTCTCTCCCGCGGTACCGCTGCTGGCCGCCGCGGTCGCCGTGGTCAGCCTGCTCACCGGTGCGGCGATGGCGGCGGCCGCGCTCACCGGCCACGCCTTCGGCGCCTGGCGCTCCGCGGACCCGCTCGACCCGGGCCTGGTCGGCGCGGCGATGGTCGGGGTGGCCCCGGGCCTGCTGCTGGTCGGCCGGGCCCGGAGCTGGCGGGAGGTGCGCACCCTGGTGCTGCCCACCGCCGTGGTGCTGCTCGGCCTGCTCGCGGTCACCCTGGCCAACCCGCACCAGCTGCACGCGGCACGCGGCGGTTCGATCGTCCTGGTGCTCTTCAGCCTGGGCTGGATCCTGGTGCTCGGCCTGCTCGCGGCGGCCGCGCTCGGCGTCCTGCTGCACCAGTACCTCGCCCCGGCCCGGCCGGCCACCGCCCCGGACCGCACCGCACCGCTGCCCGCCTGGTCGAAGCCCCTCCTCGCGGTGCTCGGCTCCGCCTGGTTCGGCCTGGGCGCCGGGCTGCTGGCGCTGCCCGGTTTCTGGGGCGCCTTCGTGCCCTGGCCGGTGGACCGCCCCGACGCCCAGGCGCTCGGCGTCTGGTGCCTGGCGCTGGGCACCGGGACGCTGGGCGCGCTGGTGGAGGACGACCTGACCAGGCTGCGCCCCGCGCTGCTCGCGCTGCCCGGCACCGCGCTCGCCGCCGCCGGGCTGCTCGCCGGCCGGGCCGGCCACGTGCACTGGCGCTCCGGCCCCGGCCTGGCGCTGCCGGCCCTGCTGGCCGGCCTGCTGGTGGCGGGATTGACCGGCCGGGCCCTGCTGCGCCGGGCCGACCGTGCGACCGCGGGGGCCGCCTGACTCCCAGTCGGTTCTGAGTGGCCTCGGGCATCCTCCTGCGCGGATCCGACTCACCACCGTCGGTTCGACCTCCCGGCACCCATCAGCCGCACACGCGACAGCTGAGCGCCACCCTGAGCTGCGAAGAACTCCGTGACGCGCTGACCCTGCCGTCCTGCGGTGCGCCCACCGGTGCGCCACGATCCGAAGGAAGCCGCCTCATGTCGCACACCGAGGTCATCGCCGCCGAGCGGCCCGCCCACCACCGGCAGCGCACGGCCGTCCCACGCCGGCTGCTGATGTGCCGGCCCCGGCACTTCGAGGTCTCGTACTCGATCAACCCGTGGATGCACCCGGAGAAGCCGGTGGACAACGGCCTCGCGGTGCTCCAGTGGGAGCGGCTGCGCGAGCTCTACCTGTCGCTCGGGCACACCGTCGAGGTGATCGACCCGCTGCCCGGCCTGCCCGACATGGTCTTCGCCGCCAACGGCGCCACCGTGGTCGACGGCAAGGTGCTCGGCGCCCGGTTCCGCCACATGGAGCGCACCGCCGAGGGGCCGGCCTACCTCGACTGGTTCCGCCGGCGCGGCTTCCGCGAGCTGCACTGGCCGGAGTACGTCAACGAGGGCGAGGGCGACTACCTGCCGGTCGGGCGCCGGATCCTGGCCGGCACCGGCTTCCGCACCGACCAGCGCTCGCACTACGAGGCGCAGGAGTTCTTCGGCCTGCCGGTCACCAGCCTCACCCTGGTCAACCCGAACCACTACCACCTGGACACCGCGCTGGCGGTGCTCTCCGACACCGAGATCATGTACTGGCCGGAGGCCTTCACGCCGGGCAGCCGGGCGGTGCTGCGCGAGCTCTACCCCGACGCGGTGCTGGCCAGTGCCGCGGACGCCGCCGTCTTCGGCCTCAACGCCTTCTCCGACGGCCGCAACGTGCTGCTCCCGCAGGCCGCGTCGGGCCTGATCGCCCAGCTCCGCGCCCGCGGCTTCCAGCCGATCGGCGTCGACCTGTCCGAGCTCCTCAAGGCCGGCGGCAGCGTCAAGTGCTGCACCCTGGAGCTGCGGGACTGACCGCCCGGCAGCGG
>NZ_JBHYKG010000393.1:0-7081 GCF_042741245.1 Kitasatospora sp. NPDC058965 | reverse complement strand
GTCACCGCGCCGACCGCGAGGACGGCGAGCACCGCGGCACCGACCACCCTGAGCTGCTTGCGGCGCTTCCGCTCGCGCTCGTGCCGGTCGGCCAGCGCCGCCCAGTCCGGCTCCCCGGTGGCCGCCGGGTCCGGTCCGCCCCGCCCGTATACTGCGTCCCGCCCGTCAGTCATGGTCGCCGATGATATGACAGCCGGTGGGCCGGTCCGCGGGCGGGCACGACGGAGCCCCCTGACCGGAGGTCAGAGGGCTCGGGGGCGGAAGAGGCGACCTGTACGCCGGGTTCTGTCTCCCGGGTTGCTCGCGCGGCCCGGGGAGGCGGCCATCCATCTAGGGCTGCCGTTGCCGACAGCCTCGTGCGGTCTACCCGCGGACTCGGGCGAGCAGCCCTCGGTCATCCGCGCACGGGACCCGGGGGTCCCGATCTTGACCTTGCTCCAGGTGGGGTTTACCTAGCCGGCCGGGTCACCCCGGTCGCTGGTGGTCTCTTACACCACCGTTTCACCCTTACCTACCGAGGTAGGCGGTCTGTTTTCTGTGGCACTGTCCCGCGGGTCACCCCGGGTGGGCGTTACCCACCACCCTGCTCTGTGGAGCCCGGACGTTCCTCGGCGGATCCTGGTGGATCCGTCGCGACCGCCCGGTCGGCTCTTCCGCCGTACTGGCATCCTATCGGGTCCGCGACCGGCCCCCGGCCACCGCCGGGGGGCTAAGTGGTGGCGAGGCCCTCGCAGTAGGCCTTCAGGCCGGCGGCCTCCATGCCGACGTAACGGCGGGTCAGCCCGCCGAGCCACCGGTCGACCAGCGGCGCCAGCGGGCCCTGCTGGCGCAGCTCCAGGGTCAGCTCGGTCCCGGTCCCGAGCGGCCGCAGCCGGTGCTCGGCCACCGTGCGCACGCCCGGCGAGCGGCTCTCCCAGGTGAAGCCGCGCCCGGTCTCGTACGCGGTGACCCGCCACAGCGCGCCCGGCAGCCGGGGCTGCTTGACCCAGGCCTCCGAGCCGGGGCCGAACGGGCGGCCCTGCTGCCGCAGCCGGACCAGCTGGATCGAGGCGGTCCACCGCCGCCAGCCCTGGACGTCGGCCAGAACCGCCCAGACCGCCTCCGGCGCGGCGGAGATCTCGACCCGCTCGGTGTGGATCATCGGCTCTCCCCCTGTGTCGCCCGTCCACGTCCCCGGGGTTCATGGTAGGGACGGGCACCGGCGGGCGGGTAGATTGCCACACATTGTTTAAGCGATCCCGAGAGGTGCTCCCGATGCCGTTCCTGGTGCTGCTGCCGCCGTCCGAGGGCAAGGCCGCCGTGGCCGACGGGGCTCCGGTGGACCTGGCGGCACTGTCGCTGCCCGGGCTGTCCGCGGCCCGCGGCCGGGTGCTGGACGCCCTGGTGGAGCTGTGCCGCGGCGACGAGGAGACGGCCGCCGGGGTGCTCGGCCTGAGCAAGGGCCTGCGCGGGGAGGTGGCCCGCAACGCCGGGCTGCGCACCGCGCCCGCCCTGCCGGCCGGCGAGCTGTACACCGGGGTGCTGTACGACGCGCTGGGGCTGGCCAAGCTGGACGGGGCGGCGTACGCCCGGGCCGAGCGGTCGGTGCTGGTCTTCTCGGGGCTCTGGGGCGCGGTCCGGCTCGGCGACCGGATCCCGGCCTACCGCTGCTCGGGCGGGGTGAAGCTGCCGCCGCTGGGGGCGCTCGGGGCCTACTGGCGGCGGGAGACCGCGGACGTGCTCCCGGCCGAGGCGGACGGGCTGGTGCTGGACCTGCGCAGCTCGGCGTACGCGGCCTCGTGGAAGCCGGCGGGCGCGCTGGTGGAGCGGACCGCGACGGTGCGGGTGCTCCAGGAGAAGGACGGCAGGCGCTCGGTGGTGAGCCACTTCAACAAGGCGACCAAGGGGCGGCTGGTCCGCGACCTGCTGAACTCCGGGGCGGAGCCGGCCACGCCCGGCGAGCTGCTGGAGGTGCTGCGCGGCCTGGGGTACACCGTGGAGGTCGCGGCGCAGGGCACGGCGCGCAAGGCCTGGCAGCTGGACGTGGTGGTGACCGAGATCCACTGACGGCGGGTCGGCCGGGCGACCCGCCGTCGGTGCCCGGCGCTCAGCGCAGGTGCCCGGTGTCGTTCAGCAGCCGCAGCGAGGCGTTCCCGTCCGCGTAGTACTGCACCGCGCAGAACGAGGCCGCCGCCAGCTCCATCCGGTACATCGAGTCCGGCGGCGCGCCCAGCGCCAACCGGACCAGGGTCTTGATCGGGCTCACGTGCGAGACCACCAGCACCGTCCTGCCCGCGTACCGGGCCAGCACCTTGTCCCGGGCCACCGCCACCCGCTGGGCCAGCGAGGCGAAGCTCTCGGTGCTGCCGGTCGGCCGGGCCTTGCTGGAGGCCAGCCAGGCGTCCAGGTCCGCCGGGTGGCGCTCCTGCACCTCGCCGAAGGTGAGGCCCTCCCAGTCCCCGAAGTCCACCTCGCGCAGCCCCGACTCGACCCGCACCTCCAGCCCCAGCCGCAGCGCCGCCGCCTCCGCGGTCTGCCGGGTGCGCAGCATCGGCGAGCAGACCACCGCCTGCACGGTGCCGCGGGCGGCCAGCGCCTCCGCCGCCCGCTCCGCCTGCCAGCGCCCCTTCTCCGACAGCTCCGGGTCGCTGCCGGTGCTGCCCGAGAACCGCTTCTGCGGCGTCAGCGCGGTCTCGCCGTGCCGCAGCAGCACCAGCGTGGTCGGGGTGCCCAGGTCCGCGCCCCAGCCGGCCTTCGGCGCGGCGGGCGCGGGCAGCGGCTCCTCGACCGGCGCCGCCGGGACCACCGGGTCGGCCGCCGTCCTGGGCGCCCACGACCGGCCCGCCCGGCCGGCGTCCATCGCCTCGTTGGCCAGCCGGTCCGCGTCCTTGTTCCGCTCCCGCGGGATCCACGCGTAGCTCACCCGGTCGCGCGGGAAGACCGCGCGGGCCTCGGCCGCCAGCGGCTGCATGTCGGGGTGCTTGATCTTCCAGCGCCCGGACATCTGCTCGACCACCAGCTTGGAGTCCATCCGGACGTCCACGGCGGCCGCCGGATCGAGCTCGAACGCCGCCCGCAGGCCGGCGATCAGGCCCTTGTACTCGGCCACGTTGTTGGTGGCCCGCCCGATGAACTCGGCGGCCTCCACCAGGATCAGCCCGGTGTCCGCGTCCCGGACCACCGCGCCGTAGCCGGCCGGCCCGGGATTGCCCCGCGAGCCGCCGTCCGCCTCGACGACGAACCTGCGCGTCACCGGGTCAGATGCCCGACTCGCCGGTGCGCACCAGGATCCGGCCGCAGTTCTCGCAGCGCAGCACGGCGTCCTTCGGCTCGGCCTTGATCGCGTTCAGGTCGGTGATCGCGAACTCCACCCGGCAGCCCTCGCAGCGCCGCTGGTAGAGCCGGGCCGCGCCGACGCCGCCCTGCTGCTCGCGCAGCCGGGTGTAGAGCTTGAGCAGGTCGGCCGGCACCACGGCGGCCACCGCCTCGCGGTCCCGGGTGAGCTTGGCCGCCTCGCCGTCGATCTCGCCGAAGGCCGCCTCGCGCCGGTCGCCGGCCTCCTTGAGCACCACGTCCGCGTGCTCCAGCCGGCCGGACAGCTCGACGACCCGGGTCTGCGAGGACTCCAGACGCTCCATCACCTCCAGCACCACGTCCTCCAGGTCGGCCTGACGCTTCGCCAGCGAGCCGATCTCGTGCTGCAGGTTCTCCAGGTCCTTGGCCGAGCCGACCGCGCCGGAGTCCATCCGCTGCTGGTTGCGGGCCGCGCGGCTGCGCACCTGCTCGACGTCCTGCTCGGCCTTGGTCAGCTCGCGCGCGGTGTCGCCCTGCTGCGCCTCGGCGGCGACCACCAGGTCCTTGAGTGCGGCCCGGTCGGCGGCGGCCTTGTCGATCTCGGCGTGCTCGGGCAGCGAGCGGCGGCGGTGGGCCAGCTGGTCGAGCTTGGAGTCGAGGGCCTGCAGGTCGAGGAGGCGGATCTGGTCGGCGGGCGCGGCGTTCACGCGGGGAGCTCCTGAGGTGGCGGGTCGAGCGGACGGACGGTCAGGGGTGGCGCGGTCAGGCGCGCGGGTACGGCATCGGTGCGTGCGCCGTCCAGGGGTCGGTGACCAGGGTGGAGACCCTGGTCTCCAGCTGCCAGCCGTTCCGGGCGGCGGCGGCGCCCAGGTCCCGGGCGGCCAGGGTCAGCCAGGGCCATTCGGTGGCCCAGTGCGCGGCGTCCACCAGGGCGATGCCGCGGGCCGCCTCGGCGGCCTCGGAGGCCGGGTGGTGGCGCAGGTCGGCGGTGACGTAGGCGTCCACGCCGGCCTTGCGGACCTCGGCGAAGAAGCCGTCCCCGGAGCCGCCGCAGACCGCGACCCGGTGCACCGGGCGGTCCGGGTCCCCGGACACCCGCACGCCGGTGGCGGTGGCCGGCAGGCCGGCGGCGACCCGGTCGGCGAAGGCGGCCAGCGGGAGCGGCTCGGGCAGTTCGCCGATCCGTCCGGTGCCGCGGCGCCCGGCCGGGTCGGTCGGGTCCGCCAGCAGCGGGCCGGTGACCTTGAGGCCGATCGCCTCGGCGAGCGCGTCCGAGACGCCGGGGTCGGCGTGGTCGGCGTTGGTGTGCGCGACGTGCAGGGCGATGCCGGACCGGATCAACCGGTGCACCACGCGGCCCTTGAACGAGTCGGCCGCCACGCTGGTGGTGCCGCGCAGGTAGAGCGGGTGGTGGGTGACCAGCAGGTCGGCGCCCCAGTCCACCGCCTCCTCGACCACGGCCCGGACCGGGTCGACGGCGAAGAGCACCCGGCGCACCTCGTCCTCGGGGTCGCCGCAGACCAGGCCGACGGCGTCCCAGGACTCCGCCCAGTGCGGTGGGTAGAGCTCGTCGAGCGCGTGGATGACCTCGGACAGTTTCGGCACCCGTTGAGACTACCGCGCGCCGGAGCACGGCCGGGCCGTACCGGTGTACGCACTGCCGGGCGCACGCGGGCGCTCCGCGGGGTCATGCCAGAGCGCGACGCGACCGCGGAGCCGAAAGCGAATCTGGATCACCCTTATGAGTGAAGTGACCCGGGAGCCGTTGAGTGGCCTGCACGGCAAAAGTAACTTCGCTGCTGCGGAGGGGAGTTGCCTTCGCCGGCCGTGGCGTTGCCGTCGAGGGAGGGGTGGGGAGCGGATGGGCGCGGGCATACCGCTGCAGGAGTCGGCCTGGCGCACCGGGGCTCCGGCGGACGACACGCTGGTGGCGGCGGCCCGGGCGGCCGTGACCGCGGACGGCGTCGCGGGCGGGTGGGAGGCCGCCTTCGACGGCGCCTGGTGCACGGTCCGGCCGCCCGGCGAGGCGGCCGCGCCGGGCCGGCGGATCCACGTCGGCGCGGCCGGCACGGTGGCGGTCGAGGTGCTCGCGGCGGTCGCCGCGGTGCTCGCCGCGGACCCCTGTCCGTTCCGCTTCGCCGCCGACCGGGAGCACCTGCGGCAGCTCGCCGCCGACCGGACCGGGCCCGCCGGCGGGCCCGGTCCGGTCGGCACGTTCATCACCGTCCACCCGCGCGAGGAGGCCCAGTTCCAGCGCCTGCTGGCCCGGCTGCACCGGGCCGTCGACGGCCTGCCGGGCTCGGTGGTGCTCGGCGACGACGGGGCGGGCCGCCCGGTGCCGCCCGGCCCGGCCGGCGAACGGACGCCCGACGAACGGACGCCCGACGAACGGACGCCCGGCCTGCGGGTGGCGGACGAGCGGGCGGCGGACGAGCGCGGCCCGGGCCACCGCTGCCCGCCCTGGATGGTCGACCCCGTCGAGGGGAGGGGGTCGACCCGGCGGGCCCGGGGCGCCGGAGCGGTGCTGGTCGGCGGCCGGTACGCCCTGGCCGAGGTGGTCCGCCGCTCGGCCGAGGGCGGGGTCTTCCTCGGCACGGACGCCACCGACGGCACCCCGGTGGTGGTCAAGCAGGCCCGCGCCCGGACCGACGGGGACCGCTCGGGCACCGACCCCCGGACCGCCCTGCGCCAGGAGGCCAGGCTGCTCGGCGAGTTGGCCGAACTGGGCCTGACCGCGCGGCCGTTGGAGCTGCTCACGCAGGGCGACTCGGTGCTGCTGGTGCGCGAGCACCTCCCCGGCCAGCCGCTGGACAGCTGGGTGGCGGCCAGGTCGGACCGCGGCGGCGGGCCGGCGGTGCCGTGGGCGCAGGCCCGGCCGATGGCGCTGGCACTGCTGGACCTGCTGGACCGGGTGCACCGGGCCGGCCTGGTGCTGCGCGACCTGTCGCCGGCCGACGTGGTGGTGCTCCCCGACGGCTCGCTGCGCCTGGTCGGCGTCGAACTCGCCTGCGCCGCGGGCGCGGTGGCCGGCGCCGCGGGCACCCCCGGGTACCGGGCGCCGGAGCAGTCGGGGCGACTGCTGGCGGCCGACCCGGCGGTGGACCTGTTCGCGCTGGGCGGGCTGTTCTTCCTGCTCGCCACCGGGCACGACCCGCTGCTGCCGGAGGACCTGCCCCGGGCCCGCCCGCTGACCGAACGCCTGGACCGCTGGCTGGCGCTGGCCGCCCGCGAGGGGGAGACCGCGGCCCGGCTGGCTCCGCTGGTGCTCGGCCTGCGCGCCGCCGAGCCGGGCGGGCGCTGGCCGCTGAGCCGGATCCGGGCGGCCCTCGGCGCGCCCCCGGACCGGCCGCGGCCGTCGGCCCGGGTCCAGCCGCAGCCGCTGGACCGGGTGCTGCTGGACGGCCTGCGGCACCTGGTCGCCACCGCCACCCCGCAGCGCCCGGACCGGCTCTGGCCGGCCGCACCGGACGGGCAGCACACCGACCCGTGCGACGTCGGGCACGGCGCGGCGGGCGTGCTCGCGGTGCTGGCCCGCTGCCTGCCCCAGTTCCCGGACGGCGCGGCGACGGTCCGTCAGGCCGCGTCCTGGATCGAACGGCGGTGCGCCGCCGAGCCGGTGGTGCTGCCCGGCCTGCACCGCGGCCGCTCCGGCACCGTCTGGGCGCTGCTGGACGCGGCCGAGGCGGTCGGCGACCCGGCGCTGGCCGCCCGGGCCCGGCGGCTGGCCGAGGCCGTCCCGCGCCGCTGGCCGCACCCGGGCGTCTGCCGCGGCGCGGCCGGCGCCGGCTTCATGCGGCTGCGCCTGGGC
>NZ_JBHYKG010000392.1:0-7089 GCF_042741245.1 Kitasatospora sp. NPDC058965 | reverse complement strand
CCGATCACCCGCACGAAGCCGGCGGGCAGCCGGTCGGCCCGCTGCTGTGCCGACGGCCGGGCATCGAGTCCGCGCAGGAGGAAGGACTTGTAGCGGTCCGACCACCGCTTGGTGGCCAGGAGCCCGCCCATGGCCAGCGCGACGAGGCTCCAGACGAGCAGGAACGGCCCGACACCGGTGTTGGTCTGAGCCGCCAAGGAGGTCATGCCGGGATCATGTCCCGTCGGGCCGCGGGGGGTCAACGGTCGGCCGGGAATCGGGCCGATGATCGGATGTAGCGCTGGGTCAGAGCCCGCCGCACAGCGCCCACAGCGGCCAGAGCGACACCAGCAGGCCCGCGGCGACGGCCGCCGCACCGTAGCGGCCCGTCCCGACGCGCTCGCGGGGCGGCGGGACCCGGCGGGTTTCGGCGGGCGCGGTGTCGATCCGCGCGGCGGCGATCCGGGCGGCCTGGTCGGGGTCCGGATCCCGGCGCAGCACGACCCGCCAGGAGCGGGCCGCCTCGTAGTCCACGGCCACGGTCCGGCCGGTGCGGTACTGGTCCACCCGGGAGAGGTGCACGTCGACACCGGCCTCGGCGCGGAAGGCCGGGCCGTCCTCCGGCGCGACGGTGAGGTCCAGTTGCAGCAGCACCTCCTCGCCCTCGCGGATCTCCCGGACCGACTCGATCTTCGCCACCGCCGTCCGCAGGACCGGCGGGCCGTGCAGCCCGCGGCGCCGACGCAGGCCGAGGTGCAGGACGAAGAAGCCGGCCATCCCGGTCCACGGTGCCAGGGTGAGGCCGATCACCAGCAGGGCCACCGCGGCCCCGGCCCCGAGGTTGGCGAACCCGGCGACGACCGCGCCGAGCTCCACGCCCAGCAGTACGCACAATGCGAGTCCGCCCGCGAACACCGTCCGCCCCCCGATCCGGCCGTAGCGGTTCTCCGGCCAGAGGCATCGTAGCGGCCGCGCGCGGCGCTCGAGAATGCCCCCGAACGGCCGGGTACCCGCGCCGAACGCCCTTGGCGGCGGCTCGCCTTCGCGCCGCTGCCCGGTGGCCCGCAGCGTCAGGCGGACAGGGCGTGCCCGGCGTCACCGCAGCTCCGCGGCCGCCGCGCAGAGCTCCTCGAACGCGACCCGGGTGAGGGCCGACAGCTCGCCGGGGTCCTCGTCGCGACCGGGGTCGGCCCACCGGGTGTAGCCGAGCCGGAACGCGAGCACGCCGAGTTCGGCGGCCACCTGCGCCGAGCGTTCCGGGACGCCGCGGCGCCCGAGCGCCTCGGCGATCGCGGCGGCCATGCCGATGCTCTTCAGCGCGTCGCGCCGCTGCAGCTCCTCGTTCGCCTCGATCGCCGCGTGCAGCAGCGGGCTGAGCTCGCGGTTGAACGCGGTCATCTCGCCCGACGCCCGCTCCAGGCCGGCCGCGACGGCGGTCAGCGGTGTCGCGTCCGCGGGGGCGGCGTCGATCCCCTCGGCGAGCAGGCGGCTGAGCGTCGTCTGCCCCGCGGTGAGGATCTCCCGCTTGTCGGCGAAGTGGCGGAAGAACGTGCTCCGGGTGAGTTCGGCGCGCTCGGCGATCTGACTGACCGTCGTCTCGTCGTACCCCTGCTCGGCGAACAGGTGGAGCGCCGCCACCACCAGGCGTTGCCGGGCATCCGGCTTCCATCTCGGCATGGCACCCATCCTAGATGACGCGACATCTGTCGCATCATGGCGTACGGTGATGGGACACTAGTCGCATCACTCCTTGGAGCTCGTCATGCGCGTCTTCCTCACGGGCGGAACCGGTCTGGTCGGGTCCGCCGTCGTCGCCGAACTGCTCACCGCGGGCCACGCCGTCACCGCCCTCGCCCGCTCCGACGCCGCCGCGGCGCGCGCCGAGGCCGCCGGTGCCGAGGTGCTCCGCGGCGCGCTCGCCGACCTCGACGTGCTGCGCACCGGCGCGCAGCACGCGGACGGCGTCATCCACCTCGCCTTCAGCAACGACTTCAGCTCGCCCGAGGCCCTCGCCCGGGGCATCGCCGAGGAGGGCGCCGCGCTCGCGGTGCTCGGGGACGCCCTCGTCGGCACCGACCGGCCGCTGGTCACCGTGTCCGGCACGCCCCACACCGCCGGCCGCCCCTCGACCGAGGCCGACCCGCTGCCCACGGGCGGCCCCGTCGCCGGCCGCAGCGCCTCCGTGACCCGCGCCCTCGGCCTCGCCGACCGGGGCGTGCGCAGTTCGGCGGTCCGGCTGCCGCGCACCGTCCACCACCGGGGCGAGGGCGGCTTCGCCGGGCTGCTCACCGCCATCGCCCGCCGCACCGGCGTCGCGGGCTACCCCGGCGACGGCAGCCAGCGCTGGCCGGCCGTCCACGCCCTCGACGCCGCAGTGCTGTTCCGGCTCGCCCTGGAGCAGGCCCCGGCCGGCAGCTCCTGGCACGCCGTCGCCGACGAGGGCGACGCGGTGCACGACATCGTGGCCGTCATCGGGCGCCGCCTCCGGCTGCCGGTCCAGTCGGTGCCGCAGGAGAGCTTCGGCCCCCTCGGCCCTGTCTTCGCGACCGACCAGCCCGCGTCCAGCCACCACACCCGCACCACTCTCGACTGGACGCCGGCCCAGCCGAGCCTGCTCGCGGACCTGGAGCACCTCGGCGCCTGAGCGGCCCGGCGGGGCCGGTCCCGGGCGCGCCGGTCAGGCCGCGCCCGGGGCGGCGTCGATCGCGGCGATCAGGCGGGCGTGGACCTCGGTGGCGGTGGCGCGGGTGGTGGGGTCCGGGTCGTCGAGGTGGGCGGCGATCAGCTCGGCGGCTGCGGCCAGGACGGGGACCGGTACGGCGGCGGTGCGCAGGTGGAGCATCTGGGCCGCCGCGCGTTCACCGGGCGTAGCGGTGCTGCGGGCGGTCGGGATCAGGGCGTGGAGGCCGCGCGGCTGAGAACTCGTCACCTCCGCATTCTCCCAGGTCGCCGCCGCCCCGGGGGCGGTGCGCCGGGCCGGGGGCGGCGGCGCGCGGGTCCGGGGCGTCCGGCGGCCGGCCGCCCGTGTCGGACGGGCGCGGTCCCGTGCGCTCTGAAACGATGTGAGGTGATCATCGGTCAGGCGGAACCCGAGAAGAGAGGTATGGAAGACATGCCTTACGTCGTCGACTTCGTGAACGTTTCCACCATCGGCCTGGAGTCGTCGCCGGTGGCGGAGGCGCTGGCGGGGCTGCGAGCCAACGAGGCGCGGTACTACAGGAACAAGTACGCCCACGCCTTCACGGTCAGCCCGGCGAGCGAGGCGCCGGAGGTGCTGGAGTGGGTGACCCGGATCCTCGCCGAGGAGCGCGAGATCGTCATCGGCGCGCGCCCGCTGGAGGTGACGGCGTTCGAGGTGGACGGACTCCGGATGGCCTACGTCTTCTACGAGTCCGGGCTGTCGGTCAACGTGATGTACGGGATCGAGGACGGGGCGAAGCGGGCCGTCGGGTTCAAGCTCTCGGACGGCATGGAGGTCCCGGAGGAGCTGGCGGACCGGTTCAAGTTCGCGCGGCAGAAGTCGAAGCTGGCCGGCACGATCCGCGGCTCGTACTTCGTGATCAAGGGTCAGTACTGACGGGGCCGGCCCGTCGGGCCCGGGAAAACGCGTTGTCCCCGCCGCCGGCGGTCCGGCACAGTACTACCCATCGCGCCACGAACCGAGGAAGGAGCGCGACCGTGAACGCCGTGCGTGCCCAGTCCCGTCAGCGCTCCTCCCGTTCCCTGAGTCCCGGGACGTCCTCGTAGCGTGCTGACCGGCCCCCGCGCCGGGCCGCCCCGGGGATCGCCCCCCGCCCGGGCGGCCCGTCCTGCGCGTGCCGCCCCGTCGCGCCGGACGGTGCACCCGATCCGGACCGGGTCGTCGGGGTCCGCCTCCTCGTCCGGCCGCGCAGTACCTGGAGAGTTGGCCGAGTGGTAAGGCAGCGGCTTGCTAAGCCGTAGTCGGGTGAAAGCCCGCGCGCGTTCGATCCGCGCACTCTCCGCCACCAGCCCGGAACGCAGGCCCACCCGCCTGCGCCACGTGCGCCGTCCGCCCGCGGCGTGCTTCGCGGGGGACTGGGCGGACGCCGGCGAATCCCCGCCCCGGTGCGCGGCGGTCCGGCGCCGGCGCGCGTGTTGTCCCGTGGATCGCACCGGCCGGACCGGAATGATGGCGGCGGGCTGTCGGATCCGGCGCGGGCCGTTCGTGGTACGGGCAGGAGACGGCCGCAGGAGGCCGCCGGGAACAAGCGGGAACAAGGAGGAGCCATGACCGAGTACCTCATCGCGTTCAACGAGGAGTGGGTGCCGGACCACACCGAGGAGGAGCTGCGGGAGAAGTCCAAGGCGGTCCGGGCACTGGTGGCGGAGATGCAGGAGGCCGGCGTCTTCGTCTTCACCAACGGGCTGGACGACGCCGCCCCGGTGTTCAGCGTCGACGCGTCGAGCGGGACGCCGCTGTTCACCGACGGTCCGTTCGTCGAGTCCAAGGAGCACCTCGGCGGCTTCGCCGTGGTGGACGTGGCGGACGAGGCGCAGGCGCGGCTGTGGGCGGGGAAGATCGCCGTCGCCTGCGGGTGGCCGCAGGAGGTGCGGCGCTTCCGGGTCCGCAAGAACCGCCAGGAGAACGCGTAGCAGCAGCCGGCACCGACGCGTCGGGTCCTGCTGCGTCAGGAGACGCGCAGCCGGGCGCCCGGCAGGGGGACGCTCGGCGGGCGGTAGACGTTCCCGGCCAGCGGGTCCCCGGCCTCCGGGTCGGGGGTCATCTGGTCGGGGAGGAGCAGGACGCGGGCGGTGTCGGCGAGGCCGGCGGCGGGCCCGAGCCAGGTGTCGGCGGTGGCGCGGGCCCCGCCGGCCCGGACGTCGGCCTCGTTGGCGGTGACGGTGGTGCACAGGAGCACCGTGTCCGCCCCGTCCACCGCGCAGGCCGTCAGCACCACGGGGTCCTCGGGCCAGTACGTCGTCCCGGGCGTCTGGGTCGCGCGGTAGCTGAGGTGGACCGCGTCGCCCTGCTCGGGTGCCTGCGGATGGGGGCGTCACCTCCCACCCGGTGACCTGCAGCGCCACCGGGTACGTCTGCGCGCCGCGCACCACGGTGACCGAGGCGGCCGCGGGCCCCGGCGGCCGCGGCCTCGCGTCCGCCGCCGTGCCGAGGGCAGCCGGACACGGCGGCTGCCGAACCGAGGACCACCAGCGCGACGACCAGGGGCGGGGTCCGTCCGTGCATCTCGTGTCCTCGTCCCTCCCCGGTGGCCCTTGCGGAGATCATGACGCGGTCCGTCCACGGCTGGTTCCGGTCGGCTCGGCCCGGCCTGTCGCCGACGCCTGCTAGCGTCGCCCGACATGACTGCTCATCGTGCCCTCCAACTTCTCCACGAGCAGCCGGAACTCGCCGAGCTCGCGGCCTACCCGTTCAACGTGGACATCGAGCGCACTGATCACGTGGAGGCCGTCCGGCTGGCCTCCGGCGGGCCGATCGAGGCCATCGCCGGGGACGACGGCGGGGGCACCTACTTCCGTTGCCCCGACGGTGCGATCCTCTACGCCGGGTCCGAAGGCGAGGCCGGGCTGATCGCCGACAGCGTCGACGAAGCGCTGGAGACCCTGATCGGCCTGCCCTGCTGGCACGACCACATCCTGCTCGACCCCGACGCCGGCGACGCCGAACTGGCGGCCGAGGTGGCCGAGTCGGAGGAGGGGCTCGCCGAGTACTACGGTCCCGAGCTCGACGCCGACCGCGTCACCCTGCTCGCGGCCCTCGGCCTGCGCCGCCTGCCGCCCGCCGAGTTGGTCCGTCGGTTGCACCGGGCCGTGCGCCGCACCGAACCCGACCACCTCCTGCTGAACGCCGAGGAGCTGTGCGCCTACGCCCCGCTCACCCGACGCCTGCGGGTCCCCGTCCACGAGGCCGTCCTCGCGCCCGGGCGTGCCGACCTCGCCCGCCTCCGTGCCCGTGCCGCCGACGCCTCCGGGGTGACCGCCGACCCGGTGCGCCGGGCCACTGCCCTGCGCGCCGCCCAGTACGACCGCACGCCGGCCGACCTGCCCGGCCTGCGTGAACTGCTGCTCGCCGAAGCCGCGTCCGGACCGACCGGGGACCTCCGCCTGGCCACCGTGCTGGTGGGACTGCACGGCGAGCCCGCCGACCACGCGCTGCTGAGCTCGCTGCGCGACCGGAGCCCCGGGGTTCGGGCCCTGCTCGGTGGCTTCCCGGACCACCCGGAGGGGCTGCAGGCCTGGGCGGCCGCGCTCGATGAGTCGAAGCACGGCGGGCGGCCCGTCGACGAACCCCCCGTCAGCTGGGCCCGCCTCGCCCGCCGGCAGGGCCGCACCGAGCTGGCCCGCTGCATCCTGATCCGCCTCCTCGACGCCGCCGGCCCCCACGACACGGAGCTCCTCCCGCTCCTCGCCCACGAGTTCGCCCGGCTCGGGGACCACCCCCAGGCTGCCCGCGCCGAGCAGCTCCACGCCCCGGCCGGCTCGGTAGCGGCGCGACCGTGACCGCCGCGGTCTCGGGACGCGCCCGGGATCCGGCCGCGCCGGGGATGCGACGGAAGCCAACCTGTACGTATACGTTCCGCTACGGTGGGTAGTGACCACGTGCGTCGTCGCCGTCGGCCTGCCGGCGGTGGACGGCGCACGCACACGCACACGTACCGAGTGGAGAACCATGCTGCTCCGCAGGGCATTCGCCGCCCTCGCCATGACCGCCGCCCTCGCCGTGCCGGCCACCACGGCCACGGCGGCCGAGGCGCACCAGAACCGGACCGCCCCCGCCTCGACCACGGGCCTGCGCGAGTCCCCGACCCCCGACTGTGCCGACAACGGGGGCCGGGTTCCCTGTTACGAGTACCAGACCTGGTTCTGGACCTTCGCGAACTGCGAGGACTACGCGAAGAACCACCCCATGGACCCGGCCGTCTACGACCGCCACGTCTGCGCGGTGTTCACCGACGGCGCGACCGTCGGCCTCTGGTACCACAAGTACCGGGCCAGCTGACGCAGGGTCGGCCCGTCGCCGGGGCCCCCGCCCGTTAGGCCCCGGCGAAGGTGCGGCCGGCGCCCTCCGGGTGTAGTCTAGGGCGGCGGTCGTTGGATATCTTTTTGTAGTGTTCTCGGTTCTGAGACTGA
>NZ_JBHYKG010000391.1:0-7116 GCF_042741245.1 Kitasatospora sp. NPDC058965 | reverse complement strand
GGGCGGGTCCGCACCGCGCGGCCGGGGCGGGCCGCCCCGTGTGCGGGCCGCGCCCCGACGGACCCCAGACCCGGGCGGCTGCCGCCGGTGCGAGCCCGGCCCCGGCCGCCCGCGCCGCGCGGCCCGGGCCACGGAGGGGGAGGCCCGGACCGCGCGGCACCCAAGCGCCGATCTGACGGCACGTCAGTGAGCTTGTCGGATTGCCCGGTTGTGCGATGGAATCACCCGACCTTCCGCGCCGCACGCCGCCCGGCCCGCACAGTGGCACCATGTCCCTTGGCCGCAGCGTCCGCGCCCCCACGACTCCCGCGCGGACCGGGCCACGAGGAGGTCGCGATGCGCTGGCTTGCGGGCTGGACCGGTAGCGCGGCACGGGCCAGGACCGGTGGTCACGAGGTGCAGCGGGCCCTCGCCGAGGTCCGCCCGCTCGCCGCCACCGCGCTGTGGACCGGGCCCGATCCGCTCTGGGCGGTCGGCGACTGGCGCGCCGGCGAGATCCGGCAGTTCGTGCTGCGGCCCAAACAGCGCCCGGTCGCCGTCCCCGGTCCGGACGACCTGACCGGGGACACCGAGGCCACCTCCCGGCTGCTGGTGCTCGGCCACTGCGGCGCCGCCGACCAGGAACTCGCCGACGGCCTGGCGGCCGCCCGCGGCGGCGCGGTGCGGCACCTGTCGGGCTATCCGGGCAGCTACACCGCGGTGCTGCGGATCGGCACCCGGTCCACCCTGGTGCTGACCGACCTGGCCGGTCTGCAGCCGGTCTTCCACACCCCCTGGTGCGGCGGCACCGCCTTCGCCACCGCCGGCCTGCCGCTGGCCGACCTGGTCGGCGCCACGGTGGACGTGGGCCACCTGGCCGCCGCGCTGGCCTGCCCCGAGGCGCCGGAGGCGATCGGCACCGGGACCCCGTACACCGGTGTGCACCGGGTCCCGCCGGGGCACACGCTGGCGATCCGGGGCGGGCGGGCGGACCTGCACGACTACGACCTCGACCCGCTGGAGGGGGACATCGCGGAGGCGCCCGCGGTGCGGGAACTGACGCGCAGCCTGCTGGAGTCGGTGCGCTCGCGGGTGCGCAACGCGCCGGTCGCGCCGGAACTGCCGCGGCCGCGGATCGGGGTCGACCTCTCGTACGGGACCGCCTCGCCGGCGCTGGCCCTGCTGGCGGCGGCGGTGCCGATCGGGCCCGCGCCCGGGGCGCCCGGTCCGGCACCGGAAGCGGCCGGCGCGGACCCGGAGCCGGGCGCCGAGCCGGTGGCCAGGAGCGGGGCCACCAAGGGGTCCTGGGTGCTGCGGCCGCCGACCGACCGGGCGGCGCCGGTCGAGCTGCTCACCGCCGTCACCTCCCACGAGTCGCCGCGCCCCGCGCCCGAGCCGCCGCAGCAGGCCGGCCGGGCCCGGCTGCGGCACACCGTGCTGGCCGCCGAGCCGCACACCCTGCCGTACGCCGAGCTGACCGACGACCCGCTGGCCGGCCCGCTCACCGACCAGCCGGGCCGGGCGCTGATCAGCGCCGCCGCCACCGCCGCCCGGCTCGGCGCGGGCGGCACCGACCACCTCACCGGGCACGGCGCCCGCCAGGTGCTGGACGGCCACCCGGCCCGGCTGGCGGACCTGATCCGGAGTGGTCGGCCGCGCGAACTGCTGCCCCCGGTGGCGGCCTTGGCCGGGGTGGACCGCGCGATCACCGGCACCCTGAGCGGAGCCGTGCGCACCCCGGTCACCGTGCTGCGCGCCGCCCGCCGACTGGCCCGCGGGCGGTACGCCGAGGCGCTGGACGACGCCGCGGTGCGCCTGACCGCCCGTCGGGGTCCGGGGCGCCCGAGCGCGCGCCCCGGCGCGCCGTTGACGGCGGGCGCCCACTCGGCGGCGGACCTGGCCTGGGTGGTGCCGGGGCCGGCCGCCCGGTTCCTCTCGGACGACGCGCTGAGTGCGGTGGCGCTGCGGCTGCGGCTGGCCGCCCGGAACCCCGAGCCCGCGCCGAACCCCGGGGCGCACCGGGCGAAACTGGCGCTCCACCACCACGCGGGCGGGTACCGGGTCCTGGTGCAGGCGGCGGAGCAGCGCGGGCAGCGGCTGCACGCGCCGTTCTTCGACAACCGGGTGGTCCGCGCGGCCCGGCTGCTCCCCGACGACGTCCGCCTCCAGCCGGGCGCCCGGCACGCCCTGCTGCGCTCCGTCCTGGCCGGCGCGGGCCGGGCCGACCTGCCCGCCGACTGGGGCCGCGCCCCGCGCCCGGACCGGGCGGCAGCCGCCCGCCACGGTCTGCGTCAGGCCGCCGACGGCCTCGCCGACCTGTTCCACGCACCGCTGCTGGCCGAGGCCGGGCTGATCGACCTGCCGGTGGTCCGCCGGGCCCTCGGCACCGCCGCCGACGCCTACGGCGACCTGCCGCCGGGCGCGCTGGACGGCCTGGCCGACCTGATCGCCGTCGAACTCTGGCTGCGCCGCTACCAGGCCCGCCGCACCGGCACCTGCTGGGAGGGCCTGCCGGCCCCGCAGCGCCGGGCGGTGGCGGCCCGGATCGGCTGAGCGGGCGCCGGTCCGGGGCGGCCCGCCGGCCTGCCGCCCCGCCTCCCGCGCCGCCGCCGCCGGTCGTCCCATCATGGGCAGCATGACCACCACCGAGTCCGCCGCCCGTCCGGTCCGCAGCAGCGCGCCGGGGCCGAACCCGCCGGGGATCCTGGCGGCCTGCGACGGTTCGGACGGCTCGCTCTGGGCGCTGGACCGGGCGATGACGGAGGCCGAGCGGTACGCGCTGCCGCTGTACGTGCTCGGGGTGGTCGACCCGGCGCCCGGGGGCTACCCGCCGGGGATGGCCGAACTGATGCAGGAGAGCCTGGAGCGCCTCAACGCCGGCATGGCCGACGGGCTGCGCCGCGCGGTGGCCGCCGTGGAGCGGGCCCGGCACCGGTCCTTCGACGGCGAGTTGGCCCTGCACGTGGTGCAGGGCCAGGCCATCGAGGTGCTGCTCGCGGGGGCGGTCGGCCAGCACACGCTGGTGGTCGGCGCGCGCGGGAACGGGGGCTTCAGCCGGCTGCTGCTCGGCTCGGTCAGCACCGCCGCCGTCCACCACGCGGCCTGCCCGGTGCTCGTCGTCCCGGCCCCGCCGGCCCGGCCGTAGCGGACGGGTGACCGACCGGCCTTGCCGAACGGGGGCCCGGGTGGGCACGGTGGGGGCATGGACCGCGTGATCGTCTCCGGCAGTTCCGGCGCCGGCAAGACCACCCTGGCCACTGCGCTGGCCGCCCGGTACGGCCTGCCCCGGGTGGAGCTGGACGCGCTGCACCACGGGCCCGGCTGGGTGCGGCGGCCCGAGTTCGAGGCCGAGGTGGCCGCGTTCACCGCGGGCGGGCGCTGGGTCTGCGAGGAGCAGTACCAGGGCCTGCTCGGCGACCTGCTGTGGGAGCGGGCCGACACGCTGGTCTGGCTCGACCTGCCCAGGCGGACCGTCATGTACCGGGTGGTCAAGCGCTCGCTCGGCCGGGTGCTGACGGGCCGTGAACTGTGGAACGGCAACCGCGAGACCTGGCGCGACCTGCTCGACCCGGAGCACCCGATCCGCTGGAGCTGGGCCCAGCACGCCGCCAAGCGCCGCAGGACGGCCGAGCGCCTGGCCCGGCACCCGCAGCTGACCGTGGTCAGGCTGGCGAGCGCGGGCCGGGCGCGGGAGTGGTTGCGGGGCTGACCGCCGGTCAGCCGACCTCGGGCCGGCGCCGGGCCGGGATCCTCGGGCCGATCCGGTGCAGCAGCACGCCCGCCACCGGCGGCAGCGCGAGCAGGACCAGGGCGACCGGCCGGTCGGGGAGCCAGAACTGGTGGACCGTCACCAGGAAGGTGAGCGCCGCGACGGGCGAGCCCGCCAGCGCCGCCGCGGCCGGCCCGTACCAACCGCGCAGCAGCAGCGGCACGGCCGCCAGCAGCAGCGCCAGTTCGACGCCGACCAGGACCAGGCCCAGCAGCCAGGCCAGGTTCTGCAGCGGGTCCCCCGGGCCGAACCCGATCGCCTCGCTGATCAGCCCCCCGCCGATCACCACTCCGGCCAGCGCGCCGAGCCGGCTGCGCCGGTCGGCCGGGCCGAGCAGGTCCCGGGGCGCGGCCAGCAGGACGAGCACCCAGAGGATCTGCGGCCCGTGCACGACGACCAGTTGGAGCAGCTCGAAGCCCAGACTGCCGCGCAGCTGCGGCACCGAGCCGAGGCAGGCGAGCAACAGGCCCAGCGGTGCGAGCAGGCGGGCCGGTGTCCACCGCCCGAGGACGGCCGCGACCGCGACGACCAGCGAGACCAGCAGGCCGACCTGGCGGATCGCGTCCGGCACCGGGTCCCACGAGTCGAGCAGGGGTCGGACGTGCCCGTGCCGCAGGGCGTAGAGCCGGTAGAGGAACTCGGGCCACGCCGTGCCGGCCGCCGCGACGGCGGCGAACGGCGCCGCCATGGCCGCCAGCTGTGCGAGCACCCCGCGCGAGCCCAGCCCGAGGCGCAGTCGGACCCCGTGCCCGGCCAGGTCGAACCACTCGCGGGCGACGGCCCAGGGACCGGCGCCCGCCGTGGTGTCGGCGTAGACCGCGGCCAGCTCCTCGCCCCACTCGCGCCGGTGCCGGGCCGGGTGCAGGGCCAGCGCCAGGCGGACCGAACGGGCGGTCACGACGCGAACCCGGGGCGCAGGGCCGCCGAGCCGCCGGCCAGCCGCTGCTCGGCCTGGGCGGCGATCCGGCGCAGCCGCGCGGCCTCGGTGGCCAGCAGGTCGCGGCCGGCGCCGGTGAGCGCGTAGGTCCGGCGGGCCCGCCCGTCCACGACCTGCTCGCCGACCACCTCGATCAGTCCCTGGCCGAGCAGCCGGTCCAGCGCGCCGTAGAGCGTGCCGGTGCGCAGCTTGACCCGGCCGTCGGAGATCGCGGCGACCTCCTGGATGAGCGCGTAGCCGTGCCGGGGTGCGTCGGCCAGCGCGGTGAGCAGGAGCAGCGTGGGCTCCTGAAGGGTGCGTTCAGTCACAGGACTAGATATATCGCTGGACGGCATATGTCGTCCAGCGTCTTATTGGTGGCCCGCCGGCCCGGTCCATCGCGCCGCCGCGGCGGCGGCCGGCCGACCGCTGCCACCGCCGCCGGGCGCTTCCGGCCGCTCCTGGCTGCTACTGGCCGAGGAAGCTCGCCAGGTCCCGCTCGATCGCGGCCTTCGGCTTGGCGCCCACGATGGTCTGGGCGACCTCGCCGCCGACGTAGACGTTCATGGTCGGGATCGACATCACGCCGTACCGCGCGGCGGTGGACGGGTTCTCGTCGATGTTCAGCTTGACGACCTCGATCTTCTCGCCGTGCTCGGCGGCGATCGCCTCCAGCGCGGGGGCGATCTGGCGGCACGGGCCGCACCACTCGGCCCAGAAGTCGACCAGCACCGGCTTGTCGCTCGCCAGGACGACCTGGTCGAAGTCCGCATCGGTCACAGCACGCATCTCGGAAGCCTTTCTCGGGGTTGTGGGCGCCCACATCCTAGGCAGGCCGGGCCAGGTGGTCCGGGAATGCGGGGCGGTCGGAATTGGTTGAATCTTCACGTTCGTCCCCGCGCTGACAGGAGCCCCACCCCCATGAAGGTCGAGATCTACTCGGACATCGCCTGCCCCTGGTGCTACATCGGCAAGCGCCGGTTCGACCGGGCCGTGGCGCAGTTCGACGGGGAGGTGGAGGTGGTCTACCGCCCCTACCAGCTGGTGCCGGACGCCCCCGCCACCGCCAGTCCGCACCGCGCCTGGCTGGCCGAGCGGTACGGGCCGCAGTCCCGCGCCATGGACGACCGGGTGACCGAGCTCGGCCGGGCCGAGGGCATCGACTACGACTTCGACGCCGCACTGCACGCCAACACCTTCCTCGGCCACCGGCTGCTGCACCTGGCCGAGACCGAGTTCGGCGCGGGGGTCCAGGGCGAGCTGAAGGAGGCGCTGCTCAAGGCGCACTTCTCGGACGGGGTGGACATCGGGGACCCGGCCGCGCTGACCGAGGTCGCGGCGGCCGCCGGCCTGCCGCGCGAGCGGGTGCAGGGCTACCTGGCCGGTGACGAGGGCGTCGCGGAGGTCCGCGCCGAGCTCGCCCGCGGCCGGGAGCTGGGCATCTCGGCCGTGCCCACCTTCGTCTTCGAGGGCCGCTGGGCGGTGCAGGGCGGTCAGGAGACCGGCACCTTCCTGCAGGTGCTCCAGCAGGTGCGGTCCGAGACCGCGCAGGACGAGCCGGCGGCGGACGGCGGCGAGGCCTGCGCGGACGGCGCCTGCGCGGTCTGACCGGCGGGCTCTAGCAGCTGAACCGCGCGTTCGCCCAGTCCGCCAGGGCGCCCGCGGACCAGTAGTCCGTCACCGGGTCCACCACCAGGGTGATCCGGGTCGCCCCGGTCAGCGGCACGTGCACCGGCACCGGCGCGTCGCCCGGCCGCACCGGGCCGGAGCGCCAGAGCCGCCGGTCGTCCTGGTCCAGCACCGAGAACCGCACCGCGCCCGGGGTCAGGGTGGTGTCGTCCACCCCGACCAGGCCGTCGTACGCCTGGCAGGACCGGTTCAGGTCGATGGTCACCGAGGACGGGGTGTGCACGGTGAGGCCCCGGTCGTAGCGCGTGCCGGCGATCCACAGCCCGGTGCGCTGCAGCAGCAGCCAGTCGCTGTCCCGACGGTCGATGCTCGGACCGGTCCAGGACCGGTGGCCGGGCTTGCTGAACGGCAGCTGGTCCACCCAGAAGCTGCTCGGCAGCGGCGGGGTCGGCACCGGCGGGGGCGAGAAGCTGGGCACCGGCGGGGTCGGGACCGGCGGCGGGGAGAAGCTGGGCACCGGCGGCGCGGGGCTCGGCGGCGGAGTCGGCGCGGGGTGGGTCGGGGCCGGGGCCGGGGTCGATCGCGGCCTGGACCGGGTCGGCGTCGGGGACGGGGCCGGCGCGGGCGGGGTCGGAGCCGGTACCGGCGCGGGTGCGGCGGGCGGCGCCGGCGGGGTCTGCACCGCGGCGCTGCTGGGCGCCGGTGCGGCGGCCGGGGCCGGGGCCGGCTTGGCCGGCGAGCCGGTCAGCGCGAAGGCGACCGCGGCGACCACGGCCACCGCCACGCCGGCGGCGATCGCGGCCTTGCCGACCGCGCCCAGGCC
>NZ_JBHYKG010000390.1:0-7132 GCF_042741245.1 Kitasatospora sp. NPDC058965 | reverse complement strand
GGACCGTGCCGGGGAGCTCAGCCGGCCGGCGAGTCGAGGGCGGTCTCGGCGTAGTGGAGCCAGCTGTCGGCGTGGGCCAGCGGGACGGCGACCCAGTCCTTGAACGGGCGGTGCTTGCCCGACGGGTCGAAGAGCTCGGCACCGGGGAGCGCGAGCGCCTCGGCGTGGGCCGCGCTGCCGGCGCCGAGCTTGAACGCGAGCAGCTCGCCCTTGAGGCAGGCGAAGGCCTTGCCGTCGGCCTTGAGGCCGCGCTTGCCGAACATGGTGCCGGTGGTGACGCCGCGTGGGGCGAGGTCGGTGGCGAGGGCGTCGAACTGCTCGTCGGCTGTCATGGCGTCAATTCTGGCGGGTCCGGGCGGCCACTGCCGACCAGACCTGCTCGGCGAGGGCCTGCGGCGGGAGGGTGCCGTCGAGGACCAGGTCGCAGCCGTCGCGGAGCGGCTCGACGTGCCGGTCGTGCGCGGCGCGGCGGTGGTGCACGTAGTTGTGCAGCAGCACGTCGACCGGGAAACCGCCCCGGACGCACTTCCGGTCGATCTTGCGAGCCAGCCGCAGGTCGGCCGGGACGTCCACGAAGACGTCCAGGCGGCGGTGCCGGGCCTGCCGCGGGGCGTTGACCCGGCGCGCGAACAGCCCGTCGACGATCACCACGGGCCCGGCGGCGAGCGCGGCCCCGGTGTCGGCGGCGAGGCGCTCGGCGTCGACGGAGCGGGGGTCCCCGACGTCCAGGCGGGGCACGCCCGCCTCGTCCGGCGCCCAGACACCCCGATCCGGGCCGGCGAAGTAGTAGTCGTCGCCGTGGAGCACGTGCGCCGGGCCGGCCGGCGCGGTGGCTGCGAGGACCTCGGCGAGGGTGGTCTTGCCTGCCCCGGCACCGCCGGTGAGGGTGAGCAGCAGTGCGGTGGCCTGCACCGGTACCTCCTGGTCGCGGGTCAGAACTGGGCCACGGGCGCCGCGGCGTGGCTGACGGTGACGGTGTGGGTGACCCAGGTCGGGGCGGCGAGTTGGTGGAGTAGGAAGGCGGTGGGCTCGGCGACGTAGTGCGGCACGTCCCCGTTGAGCGCGAGGCCGCTCTGCAGGTGGGTGCTGGGCGCGGTGGTCAGGACCGTGCCCGCGAACGGGGCGCTGACGGAGCGGTGCACGTGGCCCGCCAGCACGCGCGCGACGTTGGAGTGCCGGGCGAGCACCGCGGCCAGCTCGGCCCCGTCGGCCAGGCCCATGCCGTCCAGGTAGGGGATCCCGACCGGGATCGGCGGGTGGTGCAGGCAGACCAGGGCGGGCGTCTGCGGCCGGCGGGCCAGGACGGCGTCCAGCCACGCCAGCTGCTCGTCGCCCAGCCGCCCGCCCGACGCGCCGGGAACCGTCGACGCCAGCACGACGAGGGTGAACCCGGGGTGGTCCACCGCGTAGTGCGCCGCGCCGGTGTCGCCGACGAACCGGGTGCCGCCGAACTCCGCCAGCAGCGCCGCCGGATCGTCGTGGTTGCCCGGCACCAGGTGCAGCGGCAGCGGGAACCGGGCGATCACCTCGTGCAGCGCTCGGTACTCCTCCGGCCGGCCGCGGTCGACGAGGTCCCCGGTGATCACCACGCAGTCGGGCTGCGGATCGAGCGTCAGGACCCGGCCGAGTGCCCGGTAGAGGGCCTGGGCCGGAGCCGCGGCGAGCGGGCCGGTGGTGAGGTGCGGGTCGCTGAGGTGGGCGATGGAGAGAGGCATGCGGCCACGCTGCAACGGCGGGGCGGAGCGCGGCAATGGATCACGCCCAGGGCGGAATGGCGTGTCCGAACCGTGTGGTTCGATGGCTGGATGACCGTTTCTGACACTGCCCGCCGGCTGCCCGGGATCCCCGTCCTCCGCGAGCACTGCCGTGCCATGGCCGTACTGGAGGCAGTCCTGAGCCCCGAGTGGGAGTACCGCTACCACTCGTTCGACGCCCACTGGGCCGAGGGGGAGCAGTTGGCCTCGATGCGGGACGGGTCCGGGGACGAGTACTCGATCGTGTTCTCGGCAGCCGGCGCCTTCGTCCGTGGCTTCGCGCACGAGTCGCTGATGAGTCCGTACGTGGCGACCGGGCCGTGGCCCGGCGTGCTCGACACGGTGCCGGAGGCGTTCCGCGCGTGCGTGGCGGAGCCGGCCTTCTCCGACGAGGACGGCTTGCCGGTGGTCACCGCCTGCCTGTGGCGGGAGGCCGGCGACGACCGGTGGCGGACCGGGACGATCGACTTCCCCGAGGAGGGCCCGGGCGACCCGGACGGGGCCGGGCACCTGTTCGCGCTGCTGACGGACCGCTCCGCCGAGGCGTTCCAGCGCTGGGCGGAGGACTACTACGAGGTCGCGGTCGACCTGGCGGCCGTGCGGCACGTGTTCGCTTCGCGCCCGCTGGACGAGCACGTGGTCGCCGCGTTGAACCCGGAGGTCGCGCTGGCCGACCTGGCGCAGGACCTCGCGAAGACCGGCTACCCAGTGGAGACCGGCGACGCGGCGGCGGACTGACGCGGCGGTGGGCTGACGGAGCGGCGGGCTGCCGGAGCGCGGGCGGTGCGCTCCGTCAGTGGGCCTCCTGCGCTCCGTCAGCCTGCCGGGCGCGCCGACGGACCGTCGGGGGCGAGGGCCGTCACCACGTCGGCGGCGGTCAGCAGCCGGACCCGGGCGGCGTCGAGCCCGGCGGGGTGGAGCGCGTAGGCCTCGGCGCCCGGCGCGAGCGGGAGGTCACCGCGCAGCAGGTGGGCGAGCTGGGCCGGCTCGGCGGCGGGGTCGGCGGGGCCCTCGTGGTCCCTGGAGCCGATCCGGGCCGCGAAGGCGGGGACGGCCTCGTCGGGGCGGCGGGTGTAGCGGTGCACGGTGCCGTCGGCGTGGCGCAGCAGGACGGTGCGGGCGCGCGCCGCCGCGTGCCAGGTGGCGACCTCGGCCAGGCCGACGCGGGCACCGGAGTCGAACAGGACGGTGAGCTCCTGCCCGAGGACGGCGAGCTTGTTCTGGTGGCGCTGCACGGCGTGCTCGGAGCCGGTGACGCCCTGGGTGATGTCGAGCCAGCGCATGGTCCAACCCGCGGTGTCCAGCACCAGCGGCACACTGGCCCGGGCCCGCCCGACCAGGTCGAAGCGCTGCTCGACGGCGCGCGGGTCGAAGACCGGTCCGGCCGCGCCGGGTTCGGAGCGGACCATGACGCCGGCGAAGGCCTCGGCCATGTCGTCGAAGGCGACGTTGTTGTACGAGAAGCAGACGGCGACCACGTACCGGGCACCGGCCAGCAGGAGCAGTTCCAGATCCAGGTCGACGAACTCGGTCGCACCGTCCGGCGGGGGCGCGCTGGTCAGGTCGCCGGAGTGGACGGCGGCGGCGCCGCCGAACCTCAGCGCGGTGTAGTCGCAGGTGCCCAGGTAGCGCCAGTCGGCGTCGAACATGGCGAGCGACAGGTCGAGGTCGACCCGGCCGTGCTCCGCGTCCTCCGTCCAGTGCAGGAAGAGGCGCACCGAGCGGCCCTCGGGGACGGAGAGTTCGCTGCCGCGCGGCACCGTGACCAGCGCGCGGGACGCGGTGCGCTCGCCGAACGGGGCCACGATGCCGGTCAACTCGGCATCTATGACAGCACGTTCGACCGGCGGTGCGGCAGCGGCACGGCGCAGTGCCTCGTCGGTGAGCAGCTGCACGGCCTGCTCGACCGTGGCACGCGGGATCCCGGGCC
This sequence comes from Kitasatospora sp. NPDC058965, assembly GCF_042741245.1. Taxonomy (NCBI): domain Bacteria; kingdom Bacillati; phylum Actinomycetota; class Actinomycetes; order Kitasatosporales; family Streptomycetaceae; genus Kitasatospora; species Kitasatospora sp. NPDC058965. The sequence goes on along the minus strand of NZ_JBHYKG010000390.1, from coordinate 3,448 downwards.
GCTCGTCCGCGACCACGTGCACCGAGGCGTTGCCGCCCTTGGGGAAGAAGACCCGGTTGGGCCGCGGCCGCGGGGAGAGCCGGCTGCGCAGCGCGCCGAGGGTGGAGAGCAGCACGCCGGCGGACACCCGGGTGGCCGCGGCCGCGGCCGCGGACAGCACGGCGCCGCGCTGCTCGGCGGTGTCGGCCAGGCGCAGCAACAGGTCGAGACGGCGCAGCAGTTCGCCCGGCCGCTGGGTCAGCACCGCGAGCGCGCCCGCGTGGTCGCGGGTGCGCAGGGCGGCTTCGAGGCGGCTGCCCCAGGACGGGGGCAGCACCCGGTCCTGGAGGGCGGCGCGCAGCTCACCGGTGGCGGCGGTGGTGTCGGTGCCGCGCAGGGCGGCGACGGCGAGGGCGGCGCGGGGGTGCCGGTCGGCGTGCTCGAAGACGTGCAGCAGCTCGGCCAGCCGCAGCCAGCGCGAGCGGTGGCGGCGCATCTCCTCGGCGACGGTGGTCGGGGCCAGGCGGTCCAGCGCGGTCAGCAGGGTGCGGCGGACCGGGCGGGGCAGGCTGCGGTAGCGCGGCGGCCGGTTGAGCAGGCCGGCGTCGCCGCCGGACAGGACCGAGGCCAGCCGCAGCACGTCGGTCGCGGTGGTCAGGCGTGCTTCGACGGCGGCCCGGGCGCGCTCGGGGTCGGCCGGCTCGGTGAGCAGTCGGGCGAGGACCACGGCCTTGGTCTCGCGGCCGGGCAGCTCCGCGGGCAGCCAGTCGAGGTCGGTGCGGTCGGTGGCGTCCAGCAGGACGGCGAGGTCGTCCAGGTCCTGCGGCCGGAGCGCGGTCGGGCGCGCCAGCAGGGTGGCCAGCTCGGCCCGTACCGCGGCGAGCTGCTCGGCGGGACCGCCGCCGTACGCGAGCACGCGGAGCCGCTGCGGCAGGTCCCGGGCCGGGTCGGCGTGGGTGCGCAGGTGGGCCGGCTTGAGGAACGGGTCGGTCGGGTCGAGCCGGCGGTGGCAGATCGGGCAGCCGGCGAACTCGGCGCCGTCGAAGCAGGAGTGGCAGACCAGGTGGGCGCAGGGCGCGACCGCGTGCACGGTGCCGGTGGTGCCGCAGAGCACGCAGGGCTGCTCCGGGTGCTGGAAGAGCAGCGAGAGCACCCGGCGCAGGTAGAAGGCCTCCGGGTCGTCCGGGGTCCACTCGGGGAAGTTCTGGAAGAGCGGCCGGTGGGTCCGGTTCGCGCCGAGCCCGGCGTCCACGTCGGCAAGCAGTGCCTTGCCGGCGGCGGCGAGGTCGCTCGGCGTGAGCTCGGCCAGTGCCTGGCGCAGCGGAGCGGCGAGCAGGTAGCCGCGGTCGACCAGGTCGGCGTCCAGCAGGGCGACGCCGACCGGACCCTCCTGCCCGACGGCCGGGCGCTGACGGGCCCTCAGGAAGGCGAGCACGGACGACTCCGCGGGCTCCGGCTCCGGCTCGGGCTCCGGTGCCGGCGGCTGGGGCAGGTTCAGGTTCAGGTAGACCTCGGCGCGGCGCGCGAGCAGCACGGCCGTGAGGCTGCGGGCGGGCGGGGTCATCGCTGGTCCTCCTGGAGCGGTCCGGATGACGCGACGTCCCGCCGACCGGTGGCCGACGGGACGTGGACGTCGAAGTGCGGTGGAGATCGAGGGCGCTGGTATCAAGTGGTGAGAAGGAAGCGCCCCCGGGAGCCGCCGCACGCTGGTGAACCTACCAGGGGGCGGTGACGGGTGTCGCGGGGGTTTGCCGCGGTGGCGGGCGGTGCGCCGGCCGGCCCGGCACGCGGGGCCGTCGCCCGGAAGCGGAGGGGTGCGGCGGAGAGTGAGCGCGCTCGATCCAGTTTGCAGCTGAGAGAGAAGGAAGCGCCCTCGGGAGCCGCCGCACCGGCGTGAACCTATCAGCCCGTGGCAGTGGTCGTCGCGGGCAGGCCAGGACTGGTGGGGCGAACCTTCTTGCTTGCCTGAGCAAAACCGCGCTATGGTTTTGCTCAGGCAAGCAAGAGATTGCTCGGACGAGCAGATGGGGGAGGGCTGGAGATGGCGCGGACGCTGACCGAGACGGCCCGGCGGGCGCAGATCGTGCAGGCGGCGATCGAGGTGATCGCGGTGGAGGGGTACGCCAAGGCGTCGTTCGCCCGGATCGCCAAGCAGGCCGGGCTGAGCAGCACCGGGATGATCTCGTACCACTTCGCGGGCAAGGAGGACCTGCTGCACGAGGTGGTCGGCGAGGTGCTCCGGGTCTCCGGGGAGTACATCGTGCCGCGGATCGAGGCGCACACCGGTGCCCGGGACCGACTGCGGGCCTTCATCGTGGCCAACGTGGAGCTGGCGACGGTGTACCCGCAGCACCTGCTGGCGCTGGTGGAGGTGCTGAACGTGCTGGGGGACGATCCGCAGGGCCAGTTCGCCCAGAGCCAGCGGGCGGTGATGGAGGCCCAGGTCCAGGTGGTCCGCGCGGCCCAGGCGGCCGGGGAGTTCGGCGAGTTCGACGCCCGGGTGCTGGTCACCGCGATCCGCGGCGCGGTGGACGCCGTGCTGACCCGGGCCGTCAAGGATCCCGAGCTGGACCTGGCGACCGCGGCCCGCGAACTGGCCGAGCTGTTCGACCGGGCCGTTCGGCCCGCCAACTGATGATCGAGGCGCGCGAGATGGGGGAGATCGTGAACGAGAAGCAGAACGGTGCGGTGGCGGTGGCGGGTTCGGTGGGCACGCCCGGGTCGGCCGCGTTCGGGCCGGACGGGGTCGAGGCGGCGGAGGCGGGCACCGGGGAGGGCGCCGCGCCGCACGCCGGACCGACCGAGAAGCAGAAGGCCGCGCGGGCCAAGCGGATGCTGGTCCAGTCGATCGTCTTCGAGGCGGCGCTGCCGATCGGCGGCTACTACCTGCTGCACGGTCTGGGGCTCAACCAGTGGCTGGCGCTGACGCTGAGCGGTCTGGTGACGGTGCCCTGGCTGGTCTACGGCTTCGTCCGCAACCGCCGGGTGGAGGCGATGCCGATCTTCTCGCTGCTGCTGATCGGTGTGGGCACGGTGCTCTCGATGGTCACCGGCAGCCCGCGGCTGCTGCTGGTCCGGGACAGCTGGGTGTTCGGCATCATCGGGCTGTGGGTGCTGGGCAGCCTGGCCACCCGCCGCCCGTTCATGCTCAGCATGGCGCGCACCATCGTCAGCACCAAGATCGGTGAGGCGGGGGCCGTCGAGTACGTCGCGCAGTGGGACACCGACGCGCGGTTCCGGCACCACATGCGGGTACTGACCGCCTTCTGGGGTGCCGGGTTCGCCCTCGACACGGTGATCCGGGTGGTGTTCGCGATGACCCTGCCGGTCAACGCCGTCCCGCTGGTCAACGGCCTGCAGTGGATCGTGGTGCTGGGCGGACTGATCGGCGGCCACTACTGGTACGTGACCCGCAACGGGCTGAAGGTCTGACGGAACGTCAGGTGCGGGGCGGGGGTCGGCGACGACC
>NZ_JBHYKG010000389.1:0-7134 GCF_042741245.1 Kitasatospora sp. NPDC058965 | reverse complement strand
CCGGCTGGCCGAGCTCGCCGCTCAGGTAGGGCGCGTACAGGAACGCCGAGCGGCCGGGGTCGCAGCGCGCGGTCAGCTCGGTGGGCGGGCTGCCGGCGGGCGTGGTGGGGATCGACCAGCCGCTGCTGCCGTGGTCGGTGGGGGCGGGTCCGCCGCCCGGGACCGGCGGCGGGACCTGGTACGGGCTCGCCCCGGGCCGGAGCAGCGACTGCCGGCGGGCCCAGACGGAGGAGCTGTCCCGGCCGACCTGCTGAACGACCGTCACCAGGGGCGCGGCCGGGGCCCGGCGCACCGTCAGGTCGGGCTGGAGCGAGCTGCCGACCCCGAACAGGGCCTGGCCCAGCGGGTCGGTGAAGCTCAGCGTCTGCCGGCCCTGCAACTGCCAGCCGGCCCCCAGCCCGTGCAGCGCCTGGGCGGTGGCCGCGGGCAGGTAGTCGCTGCGGTAGCCGCCGCCCTCACCGCCGAGCAGCATCGGGTCGTTGCCGGTGAACAGGTGCGGCCCCGGATCGCTGCGCCCGGCCGGCCACCGCTCGCCGGTGGCGACCAGGGCCCGTGCGGCGGCCAGCTGCGCCCGGGTCGGGACGGGCGGCGCGCCCGCCACCGGCCGGTCCCGCAGCTGCAGGACCGAGGAGGCCGCCCAGCCCGAGCCGACCAGCACCACGCAGCCCAGCACCCCCAGCGCCGCCCGCCGGGACCGCGCCCCGCCCGCCAGCGCCCGCACCGCCAGCACCCCCAGCGGCACCCCGACGCCCAGCAGCACCCAGGTGACCGGCCGGGTCGACCCGCGCCCGTGGCCCACCGCGGCCAGCAGCGCGACCAGCGCCGCACCACCGGCCAGCGCGGGCAGCGGCGGCCGGTGCGCCAGGCAGACCCAGGCCGCCATGGTGAGCAGCCCGCTGAGCACGAAGGTGGACCGGTACGGATCGCCCTCCGGCGCGGTGGACACGTGCCAGAGCAGGACGGTCGGCCGCCACACGAAGGAGGCCGCCACCAGCAGCAGCGCCGCGGTCCAGGCCACCCGCTCGCGCAGCCGCACCCGGCGGTTGAAGGGCAGCGCGGCCACCAGCAGCAGCCCGAGCACCCCGACGAAGACGTTCGGCAGGGCCCGGGCCGCCGGCCCGCCGGGCAGCAGCTGGGCCAGGTAGTCGGTCACTCCGGGGGTGCTCGGGTGCACCACCGCGGCCGGCTGCGCGGCCCGCCCGGCCCGGTAGGTCAGCCAGAGCACCGGCGCCGCGCCGAGCGCGATGCCGACCGCCGCCATCGCCGCGGCCCGGCCCAGCGCGCGCAGCCGCCCGCGCCAGGGGGTGCGGGCCACCGCCAGGCGCAGCAGCAGCACCAGGCCGGCGCCCAGCGAGGCGGTGGCGGCGGTGTAGAAGTCGGCCAGCCAGGTGGCGGCCACCAGCAGGGTGCCCAGCGGCCAGCCGGTGCGGCGCACGCAGCGGTCGAAGGCCAGGCAGAGCAGCGGCAGCGCGACCAGCCCCCACATCCAGGCGGGCCGCCCGACCCCCGTCACCAGCGTCCAGGCGCAGAGCCCGTACCCGATCCCGAGCAGGCCGCGCGGGAGCACCGAACCGGGGCACAGCCGTCCGAGGAACCGGGTCATCAGCGCGGTCCCGGCCCCGAGGCTGAGCAGCACGGCCAGGAACACCCCGAGCGCCACCTGGGCCCGGGGGAGCAGCAGCACCACCCAGGAGCACGGGTTGAGCAGCTCGCTCACCAGGTCCGGCAGGAACGGCACCGCGTACCCGCTGCGCCAGTTCACCAGCAGGTCCCCGCCGCCGTTCCCGTGCACCAGGTCCCAGAGCCGGGTGTGCAGCGGCACCACCAGGTCGACCATCGCCGTCCCGCCGCGCAGCCGGCCCCCGAACGGGTACCCCCCGTGCAGCGCGAGCGCCGCGCAGTACGTCCCCACCGCGCCCGCCCCGGCGCCGACCGCGCCCGTCACTTCCCGCATGCGGCCATCCTGGACACGTTCGGGTGATTCAGTCCCAGGACCCGCCGGGTAGCCTGAACTGGACCGCCAGACTCTCGCGCATGGGAGTAATGATGAGCGTCGCACCACATCCGGATTGGCTGCGCCCGCCGGTGGGCGGCTGGACGGCCGAGGATCTGGACCGGCTCCCTGACCTGCCTCCGCACACGGAGCTGATCGACGGGAGCCTGATCTTCGTGAGCCCGCAGACCCTGTTCCACATGCGCACCATCCGGGCTTTGGAACGGGCGCTGGAGGGTGCTGTTGAGCCGGGCTGGGACGTCTGGCGCGAGATGACCGTCAGGCTGAATCGCAAGAATCGGCCCGAGCCCGATCTCGCAGTGGTTGCCGACAGCGCGTTCCGGGGGCTGAAGCAGACCTTCTGCCTGCCCGAGGACGTTCTGTTGGTGGTCGAGGTCGTCTCGGAGGAGTCGGAGGAGCGCGATCGGCACACCAAGCCACGTAAGTATGCGGCTGCCGGAATCCGATACCTCTGGCGGGTGGAGGAGGACCGTGGTCGGCCTGTCGTTTACACCTATGAGCTGGATCCGACCACCGGTTCGTACCTCCCGACCGGAATCTTCCGTGACACGATCAAGCTTGAGCAGCCTTTCCCGGTCACCATTGAGTTCCCCTGACCCGTCCGCATCGTGGACGCGAGGTGTCACCCCCCGAGACACGGAGTACCGTTCCCAGCATGTCTCGCAGCCTTCGTCTCGCAGTGATCCCCGGTGACGGCATCGGCCAGGAAGTGGTCGCCGAAGGGCTCAAGGTCCTCTCCGCCGCGCTTCCGGCCGACGTGAAGCTGGAGACCACCGAGTACGACCTCGGAGCCCGCCGGTACCACGCGACCGGGGAGACCCTGCCCGATGCGGTGCTCGAAGAGCTCAAGGGCCAGGACGCGATCCTGCTCGGCGCCATCGGGGACCCGTCCGTCCCGTCCGGCGTGCTGGAGCGCGGCCTGCTGCTGAAGCTGCGCTTCGCCTTCGACCACCACATCAACCTGCGCCCGGGCAAGCTCTTCCCCGGTGTGGCCTCGCCGCTGGCCGGTGAGCCCGCCATCGACTTCGTGGTGGTCCGCGAGGGCACCGAGGGCCCGTACGTGGGCAACGGCGGCAGCCTGCGCACCGGGACCGAGCAGGAGGTGGCCACCGAGGTCAGCCTCAACACCGCCTTCGGCATCGAGCGCGTGGTCCGCGACGCCTACCGGCGCGCCGCCGCCCGCCCGCGCAAGAAGCTCACCCTGGTGCACAAGAACAACGTGCTGGTGCACGCCGGCCACCTGTGGACCCGGATCTTCCAGCAGGTCGGCCAGGAGTTCCCCGAGGTCACCACCGACTACCTGCACGTGGACGCGGCGACGATCTTCTTCGTCACCCAGCCCGAGCGGTTCGACGTGATCGTCACCGACAACCTGTTCGGCGACATCCTCACCGACCTGGCCGCCGCGGTCACCGGTGGCATCGGCCTGGCCGCCAGCGGCAACATCAACCCCTCCGGCGCCTTCCCGTCGATGTTCGAGCCGGTGCACGGCTCCGCCCCGGACATCGCGGGCCAGGGCAAGGCCGACCCGACCGCCACCGTGCTCTCGGTCGCCATGCTGCTGGAGCACCTGGGCTTCGCCGCCGAGGCCGCCGCGGTCGAGGCGGCGGTCGCCGCCGACCTGGCCGAGCGCACCGGCACCCGGACCACCTCCGAGGTCGGCGACGCGCTCGCGGCCCGAGTATCCGGCTGACGGGCCGGCTGGGAGAGCCACTCACAACCCCACAGCTGTTCGGCACGGCCCCTGAGATGCGACCATCAACAGTGGGCCGTGCCGTCGTGTGTCCCAGCACCTGGCGGGTCGGCCCGGACCAACCCCACGGTGAAGGACTGAAGCCATGACCACGCCCACCCAGGCGCCCATCCCGTTCGACCTCAAGCCCTCCGCGCACCCGCTGCCCGCGGCCGAGCGCGCGGCCCGGCTGGCGAACCCCGGCTTCGGCCGGATCTTCACCGACCACATGGTCACCATCCGCTGGACCGAGGGCCGCGGCTGGTACGACGCCCAGCTGACCCCGTACGCCCCGCTGGAGATGGACCCGGCGAACATGACCCTGCACTACGGGCAGGCGATCTTCGAGGGGCTCAAGGCCTACCACCAGCCGGACGGCTCGGTCTCCACCTTCCGCCCGGAGGCCAACGCGGCCCGGTTCCAGGCCTCGGCCCGCCGGCTGGCGATGCCCGAGCTGCCCACCGAGACCTTCGTCGAGGCGGTCGAGCTGCTGGTCCAGCAGGACCGCGACTGGGTGCCCACCGAGCCCGAGCAGAGCCTGTACCTGCGCCCGTTCATGTTCGCCACCGAGGTCGGCCTGGGTGTCCGGCCGGCCAACGAGTACCTGTTCGTGCTGATCGCCTCCCCGGCCGGCGCCTACTTCCCCAGCGGGGTCAAGCCGGTCTCGGTCTGGCTCTCCGAGGAGTACGTCCGGGCCGCCCCGGGCGGCACCGGCACCGCCAAGTGCGCCGGCAACTACGCGGCCTCGCTGGTCGCCCAGGCCCAGGCCGCGGCCCAGGGCTGCGACCAGGTGGTCTGGCTGGACGCGGCCGAGCACAAGTGGGTCGAGGAGATGGGGGGCATGAACCTCTACTTCGTCTTCGGCGAGGGCGCGGACGCCCGGATCGTCACCCCGGCGCTGTCCGGCGCACTGCTGCCCGGCATCACCCGCGACTCGCTGCTCACCATGGCCGCGGACCTCGGCTACGCCACCGAGGAGCGGAAGATCTCCACCGACGAGTGGAAGCAGGGCAACGCCGACGGCACCCTGACCGAGGTCTTCGCCTGCGGCACCGCCGCCGTGATCACCCCGGTCGGCTCGGTCAAGTCCGCCCGCGCCGACTGGACCGTCGGCACCGGCGAGCCCGGCCCGGTCACCATGCGCCTGCGCGAGACCCTGCTGGGCATCCAGGGCGGCACCGTCGCGGACACCCACGGCTGGCTGCACCCGATCATCAAGGCCTGACGACCGGTCACCCGGGCGCCCGCCGACGCGCGGCGCCCGGGTGGACGCCCCGTTCTGACACGCCCGTCCCGGATCGCGAGACGTTCCTCCCGCTGCCGCCGGGCTGTGCCAGACTGCCAGCGTGTCCTCGCTTTCGCTGATGATTATTAGCAGCAGGCGCGCCGGTCCGCAGTGACCGTTCCGCGGTGAACCCCGCGGGACGACCACCGTGTCCTCAGACCCGCGCGCAGACCTCTCGCACCCGCGAGGGGTCTTTTGTTTTGCCCGGCCAGGCCCACCCCACGCCGACCGGGCAGGACTCGGAACCCCGTCCCCGCCCACCCGGCGGGCCCGGATTCCGGGTGGCGCGCGGGAAGGTGGACAGTGGAGCCGGGAACTCGATTCCGGCAGCAGCAGACTCTCTCCCGAACGGAGAAACCAGGGCCATGACCGACGGCAGTACACGTCACCCCGACGACGGCTTCCACGTCTTCGACACCACCCTGCGCGACGGCGCGCAGCGCGAGGGCATCAACCTCACGGTGGCCGACAAGATGACCATCGCGCGGCACCTGGACGACTTCGGCGTCGGGTTCATCGAGGGCGGGTGGCCGGGAGCCAACCCCCGCGACACCGAGTTCTTCGCCCGGGCCCAGTCCGAGCTGCAGCTCAAGCACGCCCAGCTGGTGGCCTTCGGCGCCACCCGCCGGGCCGGCGGCCGGGCCGCGGACGACCCGCAGCTGGCCGCCCTGGTCGACTCGGGCGCCCCCGTGGTGACCCTGGTGGCCAAGTCGCACGACCGCCACGTGGAGCTCGCGCTGCGCACCACGCTGGAGGAGAACCTGGAGATGGTCCGGGACAGCGTCGCCTTCCTGCGCGAGCGCGGCCGCCGGGTCTTCATCGACTGCGAGCACTTCTTCGACGGCTACAAGGCCAACCCCGAGTACGCCCTCGCAGTGGTGCGGGCCGCGCACGAGGCCGGTGCGGCGGTGGTGGTGCTCTGCGACACCAACGGCGGCATGCTGCCCGGCGGGGTGCGCGAGATCGTCGCCGAGGTGCTGGCCGCCACCGGGGCCCGGCTCGGCATCCACGCCCAGGACGACACCGGCTGCGCGGTGGCCAACACGCTGGCCGCGGTGGACGCCGGCGCCACCCACGTGCAGTGCACCGCCAACGGCTACGGCGAGCGGGTGGGCAACGCCAACCTGTTCCCGGTGGTCGGTGCGCTGGAGATCAAGTACGGCCACCGGGTGCTGCCGGCCGGCAAGCTGGCCGAGATGACCCGGATCTCGCACGCGATCGCCGAGGTGGTCAACCTCACCCCGTCCACCCACCAGCCGTACGTGGGCTTCTCGGCCTTCGCGCACAAGGCCGGGCTGCACGCCTCCGCGATCAAGGTGGACCCCGACCTCTACCAGCACATCGACCCCGAGCTGGTCGGCAACACCATGCGGATGCTGGTCTCCGACATGGCCGGGCGGGCCTCGATCGAGCTCAAGGGCCGCGAGCTCGGCTACGACCTGTCCGCCGACCGCGACCTGTCCGGCCGGGTGGTGGCCCGGGTCAAGGAGCAGGAGCTGCTCGGCTACACCTACGAGGCCGCCGACGCCTCCTTCGAGCTGCTGCTGCACGGCGAGGTGCACGGCCGCCCGGCGAGCTACTTCACGCTGGAGTCCTGGCGCACCATCAGCGAGCAGGGCCCGGGGGGCACCGCGGGCAACGAGGCCACCGTCAAGCTCTGGGCCAAGGGCGAGCGGATCATCGCCACCGGTGAGGGCAACGGCCCGGTGGACGCGCTGGACCGGGCCCTGCGCAGCGCGCTGGAGAAGATCTACCCGCAGCTGGCCAAGCTGGAGCTGTCCGACTACAAGGTCCGGATCCTGGAGGGCCAGCACGGCACCGGCTCCAAGACCCGGGTGCTGATCGAGAGCACCGACGGCAGCGGCACCTGGTCGACCGTGGGGGTCGCCGACAACGTGATCGGCGCCTCCTGGCTGGCGCTGCAGGACGCGTACACCTACGGCCTGCTCAAGGCCGGCGTGCAGCCGGAGGCCTGACGCCGACGGGGACCGCCCCGGGACATCGCCGACGGGGACCTCGTGGGAGGTCCCCGCCGGTGGTGGTCAGCGCAGGCGGGCGAGCAGGGCGTGCTCGACGAGGGTGATGAGGGCGCTCTTGGCGCTG
>NZ_JBHYKG010000388.1:0-7136 GCF_042741245.1 Kitasatospora sp. NPDC058965 | reverse complement strand
GGTCGCGGCCGGGCGGCCGGCGGTGCGGCGGGCGGTGCGGCGGGCGCGGCCGGGCCGGAGGCGGCGGCGCCGGGAGCGGGGTGCGGGGCCGGGGCCACCAGCCGGCCGACCGGGGTCACCTTGCCGGCCGCGGCGAAGCCCCAGTCGAGCAGCGCCGCGGTGTCGTCGTAGACCTTCATGTACGACTCCGGGTGCATCACCGCCACCAGCAGGGTCCGGCCGCCCCGGTCGGCGGCCCCGACGAAGGTGGCGCCGGCGTTGGTGGTGTAGCCGTTCTTCACCCCGAACAGGCCGGGGTACTTGCCCAGCAGCCGGTCGGTGTTCTGGATCCCGAAGGTGCCGCGCTTGCCGGTGGTCCGGTCCACGGCACCGGGGAACTGCGCGTCGCGGGTGGCGCAGTAGCCCCGGAAGTCCGCGTTGCGCAGGCCCTCGCGCGCGAACAGGGTCAGGTCGTAGGCGGAGGTCAGCTGCCCGTCGGCGTCGTACCCGTCGGGGGAGACCACCTGGGTGTCGGCGGCCCCCAGCACGGCCGCCTCGGCGCGCATCTGACGGACCGTCTCGTCCACCCCGCCGTTCATGTGCGCGAGCACGTGCACCGCGTCGTTGCCGGAGCTGAGGAAGACCCCGCGCCAGAGGTCCTCGACCGAGTAGTCCAGGTCCTCCTTGATGCCCACCAGGCTGCTGCCGGCGCCCATCCCGGTCAGCTCGTCGGCGGTCACCCGGTGCACCTGGGTGCGGTCGAACTTGGGCAGCACCGTGTCGGCGAAGAGCATCTTGAGGGTGCTGGCCGGCGGCAGCCGCAGGTGGGCGTTGTACGCCGCCAGCACCTCGCCGCTCGCCGCGTCCGCGACCAGCCAGGACTGGCCGGTCAGGCCGCCCGGCAGCTGCGGCGCGCCGGTGCCGGGTGCCACCTGCACCCCCTGCGCGCCCAGCCGGGCGCCGCCGACGGCGGTGGCGTCGGCCGGCGGTGCGGGTTCGCCGGCGGCGGACGGTGCCGGCTCCGCGCCGGCGGACGGTGCGGGCTCGGCGCCGGCCGGGGTGGCGAGGACCGGTGCGAGGACCGGGGCCAGGGCCAGCGTCAGTGCGGCGACCGGGAGGGCCCAGCGGCGGGGCGTGGTGCGATGATCCGAAAACACGTGTGGTGGGTACCCGCCCCGCCCCGGGCCCCTCCCACCCGCCGCGGCGGGTCCGCTCGATCGGGTACCCCCGGCTGGGCCGAACGGCCGCCCGCCGATACTGGACGGGCAGTCCCGCTCACCCCGCGAAGGATCACCGCCATGACACTCAGCCGCCGCACCTCCTGGTTCCTCGCCGCCTTCGGCGTCTGGTCGGTGATCATCTGGAGCACGTTCGTCAAGAACCTCTGGCAGGACTCGGCCCACCAGGCCTTCACCGACGGCGACCACGCCCACCCGACCGCCTTCTTCTGGATCCACCTGGCCCTGGCCGTCACCTCGTTCGGGCTGGGCGTGCTGGTCGGCCTGGTCGGCGTGCGGGGCCTGCGGGGGAAGCGTGAAGGAAATGCGTTGACGCAGAGCTGAGGGGCTGTCAGAGTCGGCTCCTGACGCCTGTCGCACGGACAGGCAGGGGAGGGGACTCAAGTCGTGAAGCTCGCCATCACCCGGTTGCTGGCCACCGGCGGGGCGCTCGGTCTGGCCACCGGCCTGGCCCTGGCGCCGGCCGCCCAGGCCGACCCGGGACCGGTCCTGACCAACCCGCGGACCACCCCCACGCCGGTGAACGCCGACACCGGCACCAGCACCGACGGCTGCGACGGGGGCGGCGCCGGCACCGGGTGGCTCGGGGCCGGCGCCCGACCGGTGGTCAGCGTGGACGTGCCGGCCGCGGACGCGGCCCGGCAGCCGCGGTTCCGGGTGCTCGACGAGACCGGCCCGGACGACGTGGTGCTGCTGGACCAGGACGCGGCCGTGGCCAACGGCACGGCGAGCCTGCCGGTGACCGGTCTGCTGGACGGTCACTCGTACAAGTGGCGGGCGCAGCTGCCGGGGGCCCAGGGCCGGGCGGTGACCCCCTGGTGCCGGTTCCAGGTGGACAGCACGCCGCCGACGGTGGCGATCAGTTCTGCCGACTTCCCGGCCAGCGGCTCGGGCGGGGCGCCCACCAAGTACGCGGGCCAGTGGGGCACCTTCACCCTGACCGGCAAGGACGCGGCCCCGGTGGGCGGCGAGGCCTCGGGGGTGGCCTGCTTCCGGGCCGCCCTGGACCCGACCCCGGCCGTGTTCAAGTGCGGAGACGCGGACACCTACCCGGCCGACACGGACGGCACGGCGCGCGTGCAGCTGCGGCCGACCACCTGGGGGACCAACGTCCTCACCGTCCAGGTGATGGACACCGCGGGGAACGTCTCGGCGGGCAGCTACACGTTCTACGCGCCGTCGAACCCCCACCCGCTCGCGGTGCCGGGCGACGTGACCGGGGACGGCGTTCCGGACATCGTGCTGCCGGACCTCGCGGGCAACCTGCAGATGATCAGCGGTGACGGCGACGACACCACTCCGGTGGCGACCCTCCCCGCCCGGCAGGGCCCGGGCGGCAGCTGGGCCGGCTACCAGGTGCTGCACTCCGGCTGGGGCCAGCACGCGCCCGGCGACGACCTGGCGTTCTACCGGCCGCAGCAGCCCGGCCCGCTCTACCTCATGTCCAACACCTCGGGCTTCGGCGACTTCCACCTGGCGAGCACCACGACGGTCGGCCGCCCCGACCCGTTCGGCGACGGCTGCGCCGACACCAACGGCGTGCTCGGCGACTGCCCGCCGAACTTCAACTACCAGAACTGGTCCGACGCCTCGCAGATCGTCCGGTTCACCGCCAAGGACCCGCACCACAGCACCCTGATCACCGAGGAGCACGGCGACCTCTGGGCCTACCCCCTGCAGGGCGGTCCCTGGGCCGGCTATGCCGAGCGCCTGACCACCACCGGCACCTGGCACAACGTCGACCTGGTCGCGCCGGGGCCGGACAGCACGGGCCAGGTGCAGCTGTGGGGCCGGGACCGGACCACGGGCGAGCTGCACGCCTACCCCCTGACGGTGCGTGCGGACGGCAGCGTCGACCCGAGCGGCCTGGCCGACCCCGCGGCCTTCGGCACCGGGCAGGTGTTCCCCACCGCCGCCTACCCGACCCTGGGCAGCTCCGGCGACCTGGACAAGGACGGCACCCCCGACCTGTGGGCGGTGACCGCGGACCGGCACCTGCTGGTCTTCGACGGGCTGGCGCAGCCGCGGGACCTGGGGCCGCTGAAGTAGGCGGGAACGCCCGAGGGCCCGTCCGGTGCACACCGGACGGGCCCTCGGGCGTTGGAGCGTCAGAAGCGGCGGGTCACCAGGGCGCGCTTGACCTCCTGGATGGCCTTCGTGACCTCGATGCCACGAGGGCAGGCCTCGGAGCAGTTGAAGGTGGTCCGGCAGCGCCAGACGCCCTCGCGGTCGTTGAGGATCTCCAGGCGCTGCTCGGCGCCGTCGTCACGCGAGTCGAAGATGAAGCGGTGCGCGTTGACGATGGCGGCGGGGCCGAAGTACTGGCCGTCGTTCCAGAAGACCGGGCAGGACGAGGTGCACGCGGCGCACAGGATGCACTTGGTGGTGTCGTCGAACCGCTCGCGGTCCTCGGCGGACTGCAGGCGCTCGCGGGTCGGGTCGTTCCCCTTGGTGATCAGGAACGGCATGACGTCCTTGTACGCCTGGAAGAACGGGTCCATGTCGACCACCAGGTCCTTGAGGACCGCGAGGCCCTTGATGGCCTCGATGGTGATCGGCTGCTCCGGGTTCACGTCCTTGATCAGCGTCTTGCAGGCCAGGCGGTTGCGGCCGTTGATCCGCATCGCGTCCGAGCCGCAGATGCCGTGCGCGCAGGAACGGCGGTAGGTCAGGGTGCCGTCCTGCTCCCACTTGACCCGGTTGAGGGCGTCCAGGACGCGCTCCTTCGGGTCCATGGTGAGCTGGTAGTCCACCCAGACCGGGTCCGGGTGCTCCTCCGGGTTGAACCGGCGGATCCGCAGGGTGACGGTGATCAGCTGGGTGCCACCGGACTCGGCCGCGTCCAGCGCCGCCGAGTGCGGGGCGGAGATCGTGGGGGCGCTCATCAGTACTTACGCTCCATCGGCTGGTAGCGGGTCGTGACGACCGGCTTGTAGTCGAGGCGGATCGAGGTGCTGCCGTCCTCGGCAACCTCCTGGTACGCCATGGTGTGCTGCATGAACTTCACGTCGTCACGGGTCGGGAAGTCCTCGCGGAAGTGGCCGCCGCGCGACTCCTCACGCGCCAGCGCGGAGACGACCAGCACCTCGGCCAGGTCGAGCAGGTTGCCCAGCTCCACGGCCTCCAGCAGGTCGGTGTTGTACCGGTAGCCCTTGTCCTGGATGGACACGTGCTTGTAGCGCTCGCGCAGGGCGGCGATGTCCTCGCTGGCCTGCTTGAGGGTGGCACCGGTGCGGTAGACCATGGCGTTGACGTCCATGGTCTCCTGCAGCTCCTTGCGGATCTGCGCGACCGACTCGGTGCCGGTGGACTCGCGCAGGCCGTCGACCAGGGCCTGCACCTTCGAGGCCGGGTCGGCGGGCAGCGCGACGAACTCGCTCTTGGCCGCGTAGTCGGCGGCGGCGATGCCCGCACGCCGGCCGAACACGTTGATGTCCAGCAGCGAGTTGGTGCCCAGGCGGTTGGCGCCGTGCACCGAGACGCACGCGACCTCGCCGGCCGCGTACAGGCCCGGGACGATGTCGGTGTTGTTGCGCAGCACCTCACCCTCGACGTTGGTCGGGATGCCGCCCATCGCGTAGTGCGCGGTGGGCTGGATCGGGATCGGGTCCGTGTAGGGCTCGATGCCGAGGTAGGTGCGGGCGAACTCGGTGATGTCCGGCAGCTTGGCGTCCAGCTGCTCCGGCGGAAGGTGCGTCAGGTCCAGGTAGACGTGGTCGCCGTCGGGGCCGCAGCCGCGACCCTCGCGGATCTCGGTGTAGATCGCGCGCGAGCAGACGTCACGGGACGCGAGGTCCTTCATGACCGGGGCGTAGCGCTCCATGAAGCGCTCGCCGTCCTTGTTGCGCAGGATGCCGCCCTCGCCGCGGGCGCCCTCGGTGAGCAGGATGCCCATGCGCCAGATGCCGGTCGGGTGGAACTGGAAGAACTCCATGTCCTCCAGCGGCAGGCCGCGGCGGTAGACCAGCGCCTGGCCGTCACCGGTGAGGGTGTGGGCGTTGGAGGTCACCTTGTAGAACTTGCCGGTGCCGCCGGAGGCGAAGACCACCGACTTGGCCTGGAAGACGTGGATCTCGCCGGTGGCCAGCTCGTAGGCGACGACGCCCGCGGTCTTGCCGTCGTTGATCAGCAGGTCCAGGACGTAGAACTCGTTGAAGAACTCGACGCCGTGCTTGACGCAGTTCTGGAACAGCGTCTGCAGGATCATGTGACCGGTGCGGTCGGCCGCGTAGCAGGAGCGGCGGACGGCCGCCTCGCCGTGGTTGCGGGTGTGGCCGCCGAAGCGGCGCTGGTCGATCCGGCCCTGCTCGGTCCGGGAGAAGGGCAGGCCCATCTTCTCCAGGTCGAGGACCGCGTCGATGGCCTCCTTGCACATGATCTCGGCGGCGTCCTGGTCGACCAGGTAGTCACCACCCTTGACCGTGTCGAAGGTGTGCCACTCCCAGTTGTCCTCCTCGACGTTGGCGAGGGCGGCGCACATGCCGCCCTGGGCCGCGCCGGTGTGGGACCGGGTGGGGTAGAGCTTGGTCAGCACCGCGGTGCGGCTGCGCTGCGTGCTCTCGATGGCCGCGCGCATACCGGCGCCGCCGGCGCCGACGATGACGGTGTCGTACTGGTGAATCTGCATGAGTGTTGACTCGCCTCTGGTCCTGCGCCGATTAGATGTTCGGGTCGAAGGTGAAGATCACCAGGGTGCCGAGCAGGACCGTGAAGACGGTCGCGGCACCCATCAGGGTCTTCAGCCAGAGCCGAGTCGAATCCTTCTCGGCGTAGTCGTTGATCACCGTGCGCATGCCGTTGGCGCCGTGCAGCATGGCGAGCCAGAGCATCAGCAGGTCCCAGCCCTGCCAGAACGGCGAGGCCCAGCGACCCGCGACGAAGGCGAAGTTGATCTTCGACACGCCGCCGTCCAGGGTCAGCATGATGATCAGGTGACCCAGGATCAGCACGACCAGGACGACACCGGACAGGCGCATGAAGAGCCAGGCCAGCATCTCGAAGTTGGTCCGGGTGCGGCGCGGGGTCCTGGTGGTCCGGGTGCGCGGCGGCTGGATGACGAACTGGTCGGCGGGGTTGCCGGTGCCCAGGCCGCGACCGGTGTGCGCCTGGGACGAGGAGACCAGCTCGACGTCGTTGATGTCAGTGGACATACCGGATCAGCCCTTCCCGAACCAGTCGGTCAGCGTGTGCTGGAGAATCGGGTAGAAGGCGCCGGCCATCAGGACGACCCAGACGCCCACGACGCTCCACAGCATCTGCTTCTGGTACTTCGGGCCCTTCGACCAGAAGTCGACCGCGATGACTCGCAGACCGTTCAGGGCGTGGAACAGGATGGCGGCGGTCAGGCCGTACTCCATCAGGTTGACCACGGGTGTCTTGTACGTCGCGATGGTCGTGTCGTACGCGTGCGGCGAGACCCGCACCAGCGCGGTGTCGAGCACGTGGACGAGAAGGAAGAAGAAGATGAGGACGCCAGTGACTCGATGAGCCACCCAGGACCACATGCCTTCGCGGCCGCGGTACAGCGTTCCAGCCGGCACGGGAAACCCTCCGGAAGCGGTTGAAGGGCTCGGCCGGCTTCGGTGTCGGTCAGCCCGGCCGGGTACGGTCCACCGGCCGCGAGCATCCTATCGACGCCCCGTCGGGAACCGCCTCCGGGGGGTTTGAGTGTGATCAATCAGGCACGGGCGGCCTAAAGTCACCCCGTCAGGTGACAGCGGGTCACCGGACGACTGCGGTACGGTGCCGGTTCCGGGTCGCCGACCCGCTCCGGGCGGGGACCCGGTTCCGCCGCGCCGCACCCGACCCGCCCACCCGACCGGCCTGCCGCGCCGGCCGAGGCCGACGCGCCCGCTCCCGGGGGAGCGGACGCGGTGAGCGCGTTCACCCTGACGATTGGTGAGATCGTGCGCCAGCACG
>NZ_JBHYKG010000387.1:0-7152 GCF_042741245.1 Kitasatospora sp. NPDC058965 | reverse complement strand
CCCGGGGGGCGCCCGGGGGGGGGGCGGGCGGTGTGTGGGGGGGCCGGGGGGGCGCGGGCGGGGCTCGGGGGGGGCGGCCCCGCGCCGGCGCGAGCGCCAGGCGGCCGCCAGGCTCAGCGCCCCGAGCAGCGCGATCACGGCGGTGGAGGCCAGGAAGGCGGGGGACCCCGGGGTCCCCGCGCTGGCGCCGGCCACCACGTAGGCGGCGGTGCCCGGGACGACCCCGAGCAGGGTGGCCGCGAGGTACGGGGCCGGGCGGACCCCGGAGAGGGCCGCGCCCAGGTTGACGGCCTGGAACGGGATGCCCGGCACCAGACGGAGCAGCAGCACGCTGCCGAACCCGCGCTCGGTCAGCCGCCGGTCCAGTGCGGTGAGCGCCCTGCCCCGCAGCAGCGGGCGCAGCGCGTCCTGGCCGAGCCCGCGGCCGAGCCCGAAGGCGAGCGCCGCCCCGCCCGTGGTGCCCAGCACGGCGACCGGCACGCCCACCCGGCTGCCGAAGAGCATCCCGGCCGCCACGCTCAGCGCGGGCTTGGGCAGGAAGGCGAGGGTGCCCAGCGCGAACAGCGCGGTGAAGGCGGGGGCGCGCCACGGCGCGGGCACGGCGGTGACCACGGTGCGGGGGTCCCACACCGCCACCGAACCGGCCGCCGCTCCCAGCAGGAGCACCAGCACCACGAGCCTGGCCCACCGGGAACCGAACAGTCGACGCACCCGCCCGAGACTAGTGCACCCGGCGCCGCCGACCGGCCCCGCCGCCCGGCTCAGCGGGCGCCGGAGCCCGCCGCCACCCGCTCCGCCGCCGCACCCCGCTCCGGGGAGGCCGCCCGCAGCGCCCGGGCGGTCGGCACCAGGGCCGCCGCCAGCACGGTGACCAGCACGAACGAGACCCGCAGAGAGGTGCCCTGGGCCACCGCCCCGACGATCGCCGGGGCCACCAGCCCGGAGGTGTAGGTCACCGTGGCCACGCCCGCGATCGCCTGGCTCGGGTTCGGCCCGGAGTGGCCCGCCGCGGCGAAGGCCAGCGGCACCACCACGGCGATCCCCAGTCCCAGCAGGCCGAAGCCCGGGATCGCCAGCCCCGGCCCGCCGGCCGTCGCCACCAGCAGACCGCCGGCCGCCGCCACCGCGCCGCCGAGGCGGACCGTGCTGACCGCGCCCATCCGCGCCACCACGGCGTCGCCGACGAACCGCCCGACGGTCATGGTGAAGGTGAACGCGGTGTACGCCAGGGTGGCCGTGCCCGCCGCCGCGCCGGTCACGTCCCGCAGGTAGACCCCGGACCAGTCGATGCCGGCCCCCTCGGCGAAGACCGCGCAGAACCCGACCAGCCCGATCAGCAGCGCCGAGCGCGGCGGCAGCGAGAACCGCGGCGGCGCCTGCGCGTCCGGCTCCGGGCGCACGTCCAGCAGCCCGCCGCAGACCAGCTGGACCAGGGCCAGCAGCACCACCGCCGCCAGGGCCAGGTGGACCTGCGGGCCCAGGTGCTGACGGGCCGCCAGCAGCCCGAAGCCGGCCGCGACCAGTCCGCCCAGGGTCCACATGCCGTGCAGCCCGGACATGATCGAGCGGCCCATCCGCTGCTCGACCTCGACGCCCTCGGCGTTCATCGCCACGTCCGCCATCCCGGCGGTGGCACCAAAGACCAGGGTGGCCAGGCAGAGCCAGGGCAGTCCGGGGGCCAGCGGCGGCAGCGTGAGCGCCAGCGCGTACAGCCCGATCAGCAGCCGGATGGCGGCCCGGGCGCCGAGCCGGTGGGTGACCCGGCCGGCCAGCGGCATCGCCACCGAGGCGCCCAGCGCGGGCATCACCAGGGCCAGTCCGAGCTGGCCGGCCGACAGGTGCAGGTGGTCCCGGATCGCCGGGATCCGGGTGGCGAAGGTGCCGGCGACGGTGCCGTGCACCGCGAAGACCAGGGCGACGCTGACCCGGGCCCGGCGCAGCTGCGCGGCCGTCTGCGGGGCCAGGGGTGAGCGGGCGGCCGATGGCATGGCGGTGGATCCCTCCCGAGGGTGAACGGGCCGGGACCTCCCGCCCCGACTCCTGCTAAATTATCAGGAAGGGACCCTGATAGATAGATCTGGAAAGATACCTTCCTATGACCACAGCGCGCACGGCCACCCCCAGCACCGCCCGCGCGATCAACGACCGGCTGGCCCTCGACCTGCTGCTCAGCCGGGGACCGCTGACCGCGACCGAGCTGCGCGCGCTGACCGGTCTGTCCCGCCCGACCGTCGCCGACCTGCTGGAACGGCTGCAGCACGGCGGCCTGGTGGCGATCGTCGGCGAGCGCGGCGAGCAGCGCCGGGGCCCCAACGCCCGGGTGTACGGGCTGCGCGCCGACCGGGCCCACCTGGCCGGGGTCGACGTCCGGGCGACCGGCGTGACCTTCACCGTCGCCGACCTGACCGGCCGCACGCTGGGCGGCGCCACCCTCCCCGTCGACCCGGACGACCCCGCCGGCCCGCCGCCCGGCTTCGCCGACCAGGTGCTGCGCACCCTGCTCGCCACCGCCCGCGAGGCCGGCGCGGACCGGCTGCACACGGTGGCCGTCGGCGCCCCCGGCCTGGTCCACCCCGCCACCGGCCAGCTGCGCCCGACCAGCCTGCCGCCGCACTGGCACGGCGACCTGGTGGCCGCCCTGCGGGCCGGGGCGGCCGACGAGGTGATCCTGGAGAACGAGGTCAACCTGGCCGGGATCGCCGAGCACCGGCTCGGCGCGGTCACCGACCGGGACACCTTCGTGCTGCTCTGGCTGGGCCACGGCACCGGCGCGGCCGTGATGCTGGACGGCCGGCTGCGCCGCGGCGCCTCCGGCGGCACCGGCGAGATCGGCTTCCTGCCGGTGCCCGGCACCGGCGCGCTGCCGAACAACCTGGGGTGCGACGGCGGCTTCCACGGCCTGACCGGGAGCCGCGCGGTCTGCCGGCTGGCCCGCGCGCACGGCCTGCCGGTGGGCGGGGGCGCCGACGACGCGCAGGCCGCCGAGGCGGTCGTGCTGGCGGCGCTCGACGGCGGCGCGGCCGGCGCGGCGTTCCTGGACGAGCTGGCCGACCGGGTCGCGCTCGGTGCCACCGCGATCTGCGTGCTGCTCGACCCCGGCTGCCTGGTGCTCGGCGGCGAGATCGGCCGGGCGGGCGGCAGCGCCCTGGCGGACCGGGTGGCGGCCCGGCTGGCGGCGTTGTCCCCGCTGCCCACCGAGGTGCGGCCCAGCACCACCGGCGGCGGCGCGGTGCTCAGCGGCGCCGTCCTGACGGCCTCGGACGCGGTCTGCCGCGACCTCTTCGGCGGGCCGTGAGCCCGGGCGGCCCCGGCCCCGCCGCGGTCGCGCCCGGAGCGGCATCGGCAGTGGCGCGGGGAGTGGCGCCGGCGGGCCGCGCGGATGGTGCAGGATGGGGGCGTTGTCGATCACCGTCGAACACGGGAGTGCGCCATGGTTCAGCCGGGCCGGCCGGTCCACCAGTACCGCATCGGTGAGGCGGCCGCGATGCTGGGGGTCAGTGCCGACACCATGCGGCGCTGGGTGGATGCCGGGCGGGTCGCCGCGGAGCGCGACGAGCACGGCCACCGGATCGTCCCCGGTGAGCAGTTGGCCGCCTTCGCCCGCGAGCTCGCCAAGCCCGGCGCGGCCGAGGCCGAGGGGCGCCCGTCCTCCGCGCGCAACCGGTTCCCCGGCATCGTGACGCAGGTCGTGCTGGGCGACGTGGCGGCGCAGGTGGAGATCCAGGCCGGCCCGTTCCGGGTGGTCTCGCTGATCAGCCGGGACTCCGCCGAGGAGCTCGGCCTGGTGCCCGGGGCACCCGCGACTGCAGTCATCAAATCAACCAATGTGATGATCGAGCGCAGTAGCTGACGCCCCGGTACCTGTGAGGAGCCCCGTGTCCCGAGCCGCTCTGCCCACCACCGAGGCGGCGGTGGCCGCCGTCACCGCGCTGGCCCGGCGGCACGGTCGCGCGCTGGCGGTCGAGCACGACATCGGCGCCGACCGGACCTTCGCCGGCGCGGTCGGCGCCGTCGACGCCGCCCTGCCGCACGAGGCGCTGCTCGAGCTGGCCGGCCGCCCGGCCGTGCGGGTGCGGCTGTTCACCCACGACGAGGCGCTGGTCACCGTCGAGGGGGTGGACGTCGACGTCCCCCGGGACCGCCTGCCCGCCTTCCTGGACGCCGTGTACGGCGGGCTGGCGCACGTGAAGGTCCGCGCCTTCCCGCCCGCCCGCACCCTGAAGATCGCCGTCCCCGGCGAGCCGACCTACCGCGAGCACGTGGACCTGATGACCCCTTGGCTGTGGAGCGTGGCCCGATGACTGTCCAGGACGCGGTTCGCCCGCTCGCGGTGGCCCACCGGGGCGACCCGTACCGCCACCGCGAGAACACCCTGCCCTCGGTCGCCGCCGCCTTCGCGGCCGGCGCCGACGCGGTCGAGGTGGACGTCCAGCTGACCCGCGACGGCGTGCCGGTGCTGCTGCACGACCGGACGCTGAAGCGGCTCTGGGAGCTGGACCGCCCGGTCGGCCGGCTGACCGCCCGGCAGCTGGCCGAGCAGCGGTTCGCCGGCGGCCTGCGGGTGCCCACGCTGGCCGAGGCGCTCGACCTCACCGCCGGGCAGGGCGGCGCACGGCTGCTGATCGACCTGGACGACCCGGGCCCGGCCGCGGCCTCCTGGGCGGCGGTCGCCGAGCAGGGGGCGCAGGAGCTGGTGGCGTTCTGCGGGCCGGTCGCGGCGATGCTGGCGGTGCGCGAGGCGGCGCCCGGGGCCCAGGTCTCGCTCACCTGGAAGCAGCCCACCATGCCGTCGCCGGCCCTGCTCGCCGACCTGGCACCGCGCTACCTCAACCCGCCGTTCGGCCTGCTGGACGCGGCCTTCATGGCGCGCGCCGCGGACGCCGGGCTGCTGGTGAGCACCTGGACGGTGGACCGGCGGCGCACCATGCGGCGGCTGCGCGAGCTGGGCGCGGCCTCGCTCACCTCGAACCGGATCGCGGTGCTGCGCCAGGAGCTCGACCGGTGACGGTGCTCGACCCCAGGGCGCTGAACCGGGCGCTGCTGGCCCGTCAGCACCTGCTGGCGCCGGCCCCGCTGACGCCGCTGCAGCTGACGGAGCACCTGGTCGGCCTGCAGGCCCAGGCGTCCGACGCGCCGTACTACGGCCTGTGGACCCGGCTGCCGGACTTCCGCCCCGAGCAGTTGGACGCGCTCCTGCTGGACCGCAGCGCGGTGCGCCTCGGCCTGCAGCGGGGCACCATCCACCTGGTCTCGGCGGCGGACTGCCTGCGCTGGCGGACCCTGTTCCAGCCGGTGCTGGACCAGGGGCTGCGGGGCGCCTTCGGCGCGCGGCTGGCCGGCCTGGACCCGGACGCGCTCGCCGCGCGGGGCCGCGCGCTGGTGGCGGCCGACCCGCGCACCTTCCAGGAGCTCGGCGCGCTGCTGGCCGCGGACCACCCCGACCGCGATCCCGCCGCCCTGGCCCAACTGCTGCGGGCCCGCCTGGCGCTGGTCCAGGTCCCGCCGCGCGGGCTCTGGCGGACCAGCGGCCCGGCGGCGCACACCACGGCGGAGCAGTGGCTCGGCGCCCCGCTCGCCCCGCCCGGCGACCCGGACGAGCTGGTCCTGCGCTACCTGCGCGCCTTCGGCCCGGCCACCGTGGCCGACGTGCAGAAGTGGTCCGGCCTGACCCGGCTGGCTCCGGTGCTGGAGCGGCTGCGCCCCCGGCTGGTCGAGTTCCGCGACGTCGCGGGCCGCACCCTGTACGACCACCCCGACGCCCCCCGGCCGGACGGGTCCACCCCCGTCCCGGTCCGCCTCGTCGCCCCCTTCGACAACCTGCTGCTCTCCCACGCCGACCGCGCCCGGATCCTCCCCGACGAGTACCGCCGGGCGGTCATGGGCGCCAACGGCATCGTCCGCGGCACCGTCCTGCTCGACGGCTTCGTGGCGGGCCTGTGGCAGCTCACTCGCACCCGCACCCGCGCCGTCGCCACCCTGCACCCCCTCACCCCGTGGACCCGCCCGACCCGCACCGCCGCCGAGGCGGCGGCCGAGCGCGCACTGGCCTTCGCCGCACCGGAACTGACGGTCCACGAGGTCGTGCTGGAGGGCTGACCGGACGCGGGGCGGACCCGGGGGCGGGCCGCGGAAAAACCGGTGGGCCGGCGGCGGCCGCTCCGCTAGGGTGACCGGGCGGGCGGCTCCGCGGCGTGCTTCCTTCTCACCTTCCTCCGAAACCCGTAGCGCGCCCCCTCTCCGCCCCGCTTCCTCGGCCCTGCCACCTCCGTGGGGGTTCTTCCGCATGCCCCGAGCCATCACGGCTCCGTTCGACCCCGCCATTGATCTCGACCTCGGTTCCTTCCTGCTCCGCCGACGCGGCGGCGTCTGCGTGCCCGAAGGCGACCTGTTGCCCGCCGCGGACCCGTGGAGCACCCGGGGGCTGCTCGCGCTCGACGCGGACCTGGCCCGGCGCGGCTACCTGCTCACCAGTCAACTGCGCCGCACACTGGCCCGGTTGGCGCCGACCCGGCTCGCCGATCTCGGCGACGGGCTGCTCACCCGGATCGACCACCTGCTCGGTGCCGACCGCGAACACGTGCCGCTGTTCCGCCGGTTCCCCGACGCCGTGCCCGACCACGCGCACCTGTTCTACACCCGGCAGATCCGGGCGTTCCTGCTCAACCAGCCCCGGCAGCCGTGCGCGCACTGCGGGCGGCGCGGCGCCGAGGCCGGGATCGGCGCCCTCGCGCCGTGCGCCCACCTGCTCTGCGCCGACTGCCACCGGGGGCTGGTCGCCGAAGGGCGCGGCGAGCGGTGCCCGACCTGCGGGACGGCCTTGGCGGCCGGCGGCTTCCTCGCCGAGGACAGCCCGGCGGGGCGCAAGGCGGCCGAGGAGTTCGGCGGCGAGCAGGCCGTGCGCCCGCTGCGGCTGATCACGGCCACCCAGGTCGACGCGGCGACGGCCGAGCTCCACCGGCTGCTGGCCCGGCGCACCCCGCTCGCCCCGCAGGACCGGGAGGACCTCCAGGCCCTGCTGGCGCACGCCCCCGACGACCTGCCGCAGCGGCTGCCCGCGCAGATCCCGCTGCGCGGGAGCTTGGGCTGGTTGCAGTCTGCGGGGGGGCAGGGCGGGGGCGCGGACGGGCTCGGCGGTCTCGCGGTGCTGATAGT